>JADHVV010000209.1 GCA_016783825.1 Candidatus Zhuqueibacterota bacterium
CGCGTTCAGCGCCGAGGTAGATTTTATCTTCAATTTCTTCGTATAAGGATTTATGAAAATCCATGTCAAAATTTAGTGAGCGGTAATTTTTAAAAGCAACACCGAAAATTAGTCGCCTTGGCAGTCCTTCTTCATACTTACCAATTGTTGAGGTATTCCAAGCGATTTTATTCACCAGGTTTTGAAAGTGGGCTGCAAGTACTATTTTGCGGGTGAGAAAAAACTGTGCGCCGCAGCCCAAAGCATAACCAAAAGCATCCCCGGTAACAGCGCTTTCTGTGACGTCGTTTTTCCCAAAAGAGGCATTGTGTAAAGTAAGTGTTAGACCAACATTGATTTTGTGATCATTAAGATAGAACCTGGATCCGTAACAGGTAATAAAGGAGAGTTCCTTTAAAAGATCGTCTCCGGAAACAATGAGACCTGCTCCCAGGCAATACCTGTTTGACGGAGAAAAAGCCAAACCGGCAAAGCTGTAGGGAATGATATTGAACAATTTTGTGTATGAAACAGTGGCTTCAAAACCTTTCACATCTGCAATGCCAGCCGGATTCCATTGAAGTGCGTTTGCATCCGAAGTGAGCGCTGAATAGGCGCCACCCATACCCAATGGACGGGCGCCAAAGCCAATATCAACAAACGCGGAGCTGAAATTTGCTAAATTTTGGGCATCGAGTTGAGAGCAGCAAAGTGTTATTGCTGCCAAAAGAATAATTTTACTGATGTATTTTTTTTGTATCATTTGATTACCTTAATTTTTGCAACGAAATGGTGCTACAACGAATAGATTGTTTACAAAGTAATTCTTGGATAATTTGAACAAGACATGCCCAATAAGGTAATTGGGTAATTAGTTTATTGGGTAATTGGGAATTCACAATACTGATCAATTTTTTATTACCCAATTTCCTTTTAAACACAAACATCACTTTATCAGTACAACCTGCTTTAAGTAATTTTTCGTTTCTTTTTGATCCTTAACTTCAATTTGAACAAGGTACCTTCCATTTCGCGCCATTCGATCCATTTCGGTTTTTCCATCCCAATTGAAAGAATAAACCTTGCCTTTGTCCACCGGGTTATCGTTAATTAAGTTTCGAATTAATTCTCCGTGAAGAGAATAAATTTTAATGCTAACAAATGGCTGCCTGATTGTTTTTGAGGTAACATAAAAACTAATATTCACTCCCGGTAAACCATCCCCATCCGAGTCAACCTGCGGGGAAAATGGATTGGGGATAAACTCGATGTTATGAACTCCCAATGGCTCGGAAGGGGAGAGCAGGGCAAATAGCGAGAATTTTTCTATCTCAACTTCGATTTTATCTGACCCGATCAAACGACTATCTAAAAGCACATGCCACTCTGCGCGAGTCGGCTCCCAATAACCAATGTTCAGATTTTGTCCTGAATAGGATTCAGGGATGGGTAGGCGAAGGAGAACAGGTTTCAAAAATTCAATGCCGGCTGGTTTAAAATCATATCCTTTTCCAATCAGCATGTGAGAACGGGTTGCGCCTTTTATTGACTGCAACTTCGTGATATCAAATTTTAATTGAAAAGGTGTTCCGACTGCACCCTGTGGAAAAATTAATTCCATGCCTTCATCATCATACAATTGATAAGTTTTAGCCTGGTTGATATTCGCATAAATAAATAGATTTGAGGTGTCATTAATTCCAAAGTTTTGTTCATTTAAAATTAAAGAAGCTGCCCCCAAATATAAACTATCAGGATAAACCATTCCGTCTAAAACGTTTCCGGCTGCTTGCGGAAGGAGCAACCAATTCAGGTCTTCGAGTTGGTCGATTGTTTCACCGCTTTCCGATAATGCAGTAAAGGAAAATTGTGTTGGCTCATCATTGGGAATGGAAAATGATTCCCCGGTTATTTGAATTGATGATAATTGAAATGGTTTTAATTGGAATTGTACATTTTTCGTTTTATCCGGCGCCAAATTAATCGTGTGTTGTTTTGGCGCGCTTATGAATCCTGATTTTTGTGCTGTTACAATATATGAGTCCGCATTTAAACTATCAACCTGAAATAAACCGATGGTATCCGTTTGAACTTCTGTGAACAACTCGCCACTGTCTTGATAATAGATTTTAATTTTCACATCAGAAATCGGTTCGTTCTGAAGATTTACCGCGGAGCCTGAAATAGTACCATATTTCCAGTCCAATACAATCGTTAAAGTTGTATCGTTATTTTCAACAGAAATATTTTCAAGAATTTTACTTTCAAATCCATATTTTGTTACGGTCATTTGATAAGGGAAACGGCGGTCTAACTTTTGAATTTGAAAAACACCATTCAAATCGCTGCTTGCCGAAGCCAGGTACCCATGCCGGTTATTCGCTAATAAAATCGCCTGGGGAACGGGATTGTTTTTAAAGTCTTTTATTTCACCGGAAATAATGCCATCTTGCGCTAATAAAAACAGGTCGATCACCTGGTAGCTGGGGGAGAGTCCAAACAAAGTATCTGATGGTGAATAACCGGTTTTTAATGCGGCTATTTGATATGGATTATCCAACTCAAGTCCGGCAAGTTCATAATAACCAGTCGAATCTGACACGGATTCGGATACAACCTGGTTTGTCGAATCCATCGCATAAACAAAGGCGCCGGGAATTGTCTCAAATGGGGCGCGTTTGTTTTTTGTATAGCCAATAATTTTATTCCCTTTTTCAACCACAGTAACCGAACCATTAACTACTTTTGCAACAGGCAGGTTGTTATTGACTTTAAAATTAAAAATGTTTAAACCTGATTGTGAACCGACCGATACCCCTGGTTTTATATAGAACTTAAATGTTAATAGCTGTCCCGATCCGGTTAAGGATTCTGCGCCTGAATGAGTTATTTCCAAACTATCGCCGCTGCTGGTAGAAATTGGCGGTGACCAATTTTCTGTTAGCGTGTTGTTTGTTTCAATTTTATCCAATCCAAGAATGTTGCTGTCAAATAACAGTAAAAAAGAATAGGAATCAATGTTGGACGCTGTAGCATCGGAAATTTTAAGGGCAACCTCGAATTGAGCCTCCGGGTGTACAAAAGTATCCGGCAGGGAGACTTCAATGTCAGCAGAATCTTCTTTGACAAAATGAATGATCCCATTTTGAGTCACTGCCGGGACAACGCCATTTTGAAAGATCGCTTGTGTGATTTTTAATTCGGTACTGCCAGTTTCGCTAACTGAATATGGCAGGTTAAATTTTAACCAAAACAGAACGCCGCTTCCCAATAAATCAACTGTTCCTAAATTGGAAAAAACAATCTTTTCATTATCGCTTGAAAATGAGCCGTTGCCCCAAGTCGATGTCAAACTGCTGTCAGCAGAAATCCCCAGCGGAGTCAGGCTTTGAGAATCATAATTTATTTGCAAAGAAAGTTCCCGGATTTCGAGATCTGTTACATCGGAAACCAGAACCGGCAGTTGAAAGTCCGAGCCAATTTTAATGGTCGTATCAGGAATTGAAACATAAACAATTTGTTCAGCTGTTTGAAAGGTTAAAATTTCACTAATTGTTGGCCCGTTATTCAGTGAATCAAAAGCTTGCACCTGGTAATAATAGGTTTGCCCGGGTAATAAATTATTAAGACTGATTAAGTGCAGCGTGTCCAAAACAGATATTTCCTCGATGGCACCCATTGCAGGTTCCAAACCATAGTTTAGGAAAACCTTTGTCGGTTCATCGGTTTCCACTTTTATTACAACCGACTTCGAGTGAATTTCCTCCACAACCGGTGGGTAAAGAAAGGTTGGCGGAGAAGTATCGAGACATCGTATCGAGCCGTTGGTAATTGAAGCCGGCGGCGCGCCATCATTGAAAATAAAAGATACAAATCGAAGCGGGATTTGTTGTTCGTGCCTGGCTTGTTTTTTAACGACAAATTGAAGTTTCAACAATGTACCGGTTTGTGAAATTGCCTGCCCTGCCGAATGGGAAAGAATTAATGAATCGTCTTTTACTGTGGTTGATGGGTTCTGCCAGGATTCTGTCAATGAAGCTAATTGATTCGTGTTTTGGAACTCCAATAAATTCGAATTGAAAACTAATTTGAATTCATACTTATTAATGGGAATGGTTGGGACACTTTTTATAAATATTGGCAACAAAACCGTATCACCAATGGCAACAGTGGTGTCCGGTAATAGTATATCAACCTCGTTACCGCTTGTGGTCAAAAATTCTAAAAAATCGCTCCACACAGGGCCGTTTCCATAAGTATCTGTAACACCCGCTTTAATTTGGTATGTGCTGGTGGGGGATAAGCCGGTCAGCGTGTAACTCGTTTCCGTGGCAGACGTAAATATTTTTATCGTATCCTGGTTTGCTCCGAGCTTATTATAAACAATCAACCCGGTTGTTGCTTCATCTGTTCCCCAACTGATATTCGCTGATGTCGCCCGAATTTGACTGATGATCGGTTCAGTGACAAAAACAGGAACCGTTTTGTCAACCAGGTGGAATTGCCCATTTGTTATCGATATATTTGATGAATCTCCATTGGCAAATATATTTTTCATCTCGATTGAACTTATTGTGCCGTAAGAAGATTGTTTGGTGTAAAATTGGAATTTTAGCAATTCACCGTTTTGAGAAATTGGCTGAATTCCCTGGAGATGGAAATGAATATTCCCACTGGCGATCTCTTGAAATTCTTTATTCCAATCCAATGCTTCAGCGGCAGTAATTAGAAGATCCTTAAATTCCAGGACATCAGCATTAAAAAACAGGTCAAAATCCAAAGAGAAAATTGGGCGGGCGCTGCTGCCGCTTTGGTTCAAGGGGATCAAGATATCCTGGTTGCGATCCGCTTCAAGGTTTTCAATGGTGAAGGTTAGTTGATTTATAAACGAAGTGGAGAATTGGTAAACTTGAGAAGAAATCCAATCGTTGCCCGAAGAATCTTTTGTAGCAATGCGATATTTGTATGTCGTATTGGGAAGCAAACCGTCTATTAAAAGGGTGTGAAAATTTTGCAGTCTTTCATCGGTTAAAACATTCTCGTTCGGTGAATCCAAACCAAAGTAAACCCGGGAGTTAGCCGGCTCATTTGTTTGCCAGACGATGGTGGCAGAATTGGGCAAAATATCCACTGCCGCAGGTCCGACTAATAACGTTGGCGGAATATTGTCGTTTATCTTTATCGCTCCAAAACTTAAGGAAGTTTGGGGAGAGCCTTCGTTATAAATAAAACTAAAAAAGCGAATAAGGGCAAAATCATTTGGAGAGGCTGTGTTCAAAATACGAAACCTGATTTTAACAAGATCGCCGCTATTTTGTAATGCTTGAATTCCCCCCGTAGCGATTATTACACGTCCTGGCAATAAAGTATAAACCGGGTCTCCCCAGGTTGATGAAAGACATCCATTGCTTGAAGCTGATATTGCTGAGAGTAAGGTTTCATCATAGGCAATTTCAATATCGCTGGAATAGACCTCCAATCCTGAAATATCTCCTGTTTGAATCGGAATATCAATTGTCTGTCCCGGGTTTGCGGTTCGGAAGGGAATAGAAACGGAAATACTATTTCCAGCTAATGTAACAAATGTGCTGTCCCCTGAAAATGTGGAAGTGTTTTCGGCAATGTCCCGGTTTCTTAGACGATAGTGATATTGAGTATCGGCTTGCAGACCGGTAACGATAATTTGATGAAGCGTATCCAAATTACTTGTCAGTTCGCTGTTGCCATAATTTGTTGTTGTGCCGTATTCAATCTCCGCGAAGGACAATTCATCGGTGCGCCAAAATATTCGAGCGGAACTGTTGCTGATTTTGTCCACAAAAGGTCCCCATAATATTTCCGGTGGCGTAAAATCTGTTCCTCCAATAATATTAAGGGAAGAATTATACGAGGTAACCGCGGGCCAACCTTCATCATAGCGGAAATTGAGCAGCGCTATTTCTGTTATTTGATTTGTCTGGACAATATTTTTTATTTTAAAACCAAGTAGAATTAGTTGCCCCGCGCCCTCTATTGCATAAGAACCATTGGCGCTGATTGAAATATAACCTGCTGTTGAATCAACTTGAACCGGGTTCCAGGTTGAGGTCAATGTGTTTTCTTGTTTTATATCAACTAATTGAAGCTGCCTGGAATTATAACCGATCAGGGCGTGCCAGTTGGTTACCGAATATTCCGAAATATTTGATGTTTCCAGGGGAATCCAAATAGTTGCCCCGGCATCGACGGTGGTATCCGGGAAGCCAACGGTTACATCCGAAGCAGTGGTAGTAAAAGTAGCATCCTGGCTCCAGTTAGGTCCATTGTTAGCGGCATCTTTTCCACCCACACGGAAATGGTAAGTTACTCCCGGATCAAGATTAGTCAGGACAAAGTTATGTTCCGTATTAAATACTTCTTTCTCCCTGGAATAGGAGTAAGCGGTTGATTCTCCATATTCAATGAGGCTGGTGCCAGGTTCATTTGTAATCCATTGAATGGCAGCGGAATTACTGCTAACATTTAAAACTGTGGGGCCGTTAGTGATTTGTGGCGGAAGACGATCTTCAACAGTTATTGAGCCATTATTTGTTGTTAATTTAATTTGTCCATTGTTTAGAGCGACGTTATTAAAATTAAGATTTGTTGACTGGTTTAAAACCGCAGTGCCAGGAATTTTTCCGCTAATTAAAAACAACGTGCCACCGCCTTGAAGCGCAGTTGTATGTTCAGCAGCCAGCGTTAGTTTGCCGGGCAAGATAGAAACCTGGGGCGCTTGCCAGCCGGATAAAACCGTTCCATTTGTGTTAATCCCGTTAACTTGCAATTGTACCTGGTCAAATAGAATTTCCAGTGAAATCTTGTTCACATTTAAACCGCTAAAATCCGGGATGGTAACCGGGATTTCTAAATTAGCGCCAGGATCAGCAATTATATTGGGAAGGGTTAGCGAAACATTCTTGGTGCTAAATGTATAACCTGATAAGACATTGGGCCCATTGTTCAGCGAGTCGGTCAATTGAATTTGGTAATAATAAGTTGTCGTTTCCCGTAGATTCGGCAAAATTAGAACATGCGATGTGCTGAAATTTACATCAGAAACACCCTGTCCATAAAATGTAGTTTCACCGTACAGCATCATTACCGCCGAAGGCTCATCAGTGTCAATTTTAATTTTGACATCAAAATAGTTTCTCTCCACAACGGTTGGGCCACTCGTTATTTGTGGTGGATCCAAATCACCTGTAACTGTGAAGGTTCTGTTTTGAGTTGTTGCCTGGGGTGTACCATCATTAAATTTAAAATTCAAAAACAACAAATCCGAGCTGTCGCCATTGGAAGCATTATCCGAAACATGAAACCTGATACGAACTAATTTTCCACTTCCGGCTAATGGGTCAACACCGGCTAATGAAACAACTACCTGGCCGGAGGAAATGTTCACTGTTGGATTTCCCCATGGAGCTGATATTGTCCCAGAACCGGTTACCTCCAAAGCTTGCAGCAAATTCGAATCAAAAGCCAGGGTAAAATCAGCCGAATAAACCTGCAGACCAGTTAAGTCGCTGACTTGAATATCCAGGATTACATCTTTTCCGGCAGAGGTACTGATGTTGGGAATTGTAACATTCACATTTTGAGTCTGGGCTTCTGAACTATGAATCAGTAAAACAGACAAT
>JADHVV010000210.1 GCA_016783825.1 Candidatus Zhuqueibacterota bacterium
ATTAATAAGATGATTTTAGGGAAACTTCGTAAAATTCGATTAGAGTTTCCAATCTGGCTGAACCAGCCAAATCTAAACGGATTTTCCAAACCAGAACAGAATTGGAAGTTTCGTTGGTTGTTGAGTTTTCAGTAATTTGACCTAATGGCCGAAATTTATTTTCAGATAATATTACAAAAACTCTTGAGATCAATTGAAAAATAATTAGTATAAAATACTTGACATTGTTAGAATAATTTTGTAAAATTGAATGATTAACTAAAGTAAAAGCCGTAGCTTAAAAAAAGGTATATCATGTACGTATATGAAAACTGGATAAAAGATGCATATGAAAATTCCGTAAAAATAACCAAAAATGGTATTATCATAAAAGTAAATATAATTATAGAAAATGAAGATGATCTTTTTTCTGCCCATTGTCTCGAATTTGATCTTGTCGGAGAAGGTGATACAGTTGAAGAAGCAGAAAAAAGTATTATTAATAATATTGTTAATTATATTACATTTGCAATTTCCAAAGGTCTTTTCAATAAAATTATCAATCCTGCCCCTCCAGAATATTGGAATAAATTAATTCACTCTAAATTTCTAAAACCAATATTTATAACTCCAGACAAAGAAGCTTTGAGTAAAAAAACATCATTTCCATTTTTAAATGATCTATCTGGTGAAATTAATTCCTACCAAATAAATCATGCCTAAACCCAAAAGATTAACATATCGCGAACTAAAAAAAAGATTAAAAAAGTACGGTATTATTGAATTATCTTCAAGTCGCGGTAGAGGAAGTGAAAGAATATTTTATCAAGAGTCCACGAATACATTTCATTCAGTAACATGTCATGGTGAAGGTAAACAACTTGGCATTGGGTTATTAAAATCAATTGTTCGAAGATTCAATTTGCCAAATAATTTTTTAGATTAACTATAAAAAATTTTTACAAAATAACATTAGAATTGAACAGCCCTGTGGTTATTAACACCTACATACCTACTTCGGAAACAACTTATGCTTCAACTCCTTCTTTAACATTTCGCGGGCGCGAAAGATGCGGGCTTTTACCGTGCCCAGGGGAATACCCATTGTCTCACTAATTTCCTCGTAAGATTTATCCTCGTTATGCCGCAGAACGATGGCAGTGCGGTATTTTTCCGGCAGATTTTGGATTGCTTCATTTATAATTTTTTCTTTTTCTTTGGAAAGCAAATATTTATCAGGTTGGTAACTGACATCGGGAAATTCCCTCTTAATACTTCCATCTTTTGACTCGATGGGTTTGTCAATGGGAAAAGTTTTAAGTTTCTTTTTCCGGAAATGATCGATACAATTATTTATGGCGATTTTGTACAGCCAGGTGGAAAAAGCATAATCATCATTAAAACTGGCTAATGATTTGAACGCTTTGATAAACGCTTCCTGCACCAGGTCTTCTGTTTCCATTTTATTTTTTACCATGCGGTACAGGAGATTATACAACGGCGCACGATATTTTTTCAAAATTTCTGTGTATGCCTGCTGATTCCCTTCTAACGCTTGCTTAATTAATTCTATGTCCGGAATTGTTTCTTGCATATAGTTACGAATTTAGACCTTTTCTACTGAACTTTTGAAGACAAATTTACGTTAAAAATTTCTAACAATCAAGGAGAAAATGGTTGTATATAAAAAAAATATTGTTAACTTATAGCTTATGCTTCTGGTTAGAACAAAAAGTTTTGAGCTATTACTGGTTTTTCAGTTTGTATAATGTGAAGATGTTTGATCCTGGATTCTTGTTCCTTGATACTGGATGCAGGATGCTTGATTCTAGTTTCTTTTTCCTGTATGCTCGATTATGAATTCAGAATGGGGAGGGGAGTATCCAGTAACAAGCATTAAGAATCCAGCATCATTTATTCCAAGTCGATTACCCCGATAAATTATTTTAAAAAAGGATTTGATTTCAAAAACCATGATTATCGAAAGAAAGAAATTTTTAGGAAAAAGATGCCAGCTAATAAAACGAACCTAAGTAAATACCTGCTTTATCAACTTCCTGCAATTCTGTGGATAGTTGCTATTTTCATTCAGTCCTCAATCTCAAATTTATCAGTACCGGATTTGGGATTTAAAACACAGGATAAGCTTGCTCACATGGTTGAGTTTGGAATTTTAGCATTTTTGTTGAGAAGATTTTTTGTTTTCAATAGCAGAATTAGCTGGCAGAAGAAATGGTATCTGTACACGTTAATTGTTGGTTGCTGTTACGCTGTTTTTGACGAGATTCACCAGGCGTTTGTGCCGGGCAGATGGGCAGATGTTTATGATGTTCTGGCAGATGTTTTAGGTGTTTTAATTGTAATTAATATTTATAGATTTTTGAAAAACAAATAGAATGCGGTAGATTTTTTTTGAACTTACAAAAATCAACCGTTTGCTGTGATTGCTGAAGAAGATAAGAAGATATGGATTCATTATTTGGTCATTTTACCATTGCAAGAATGAATTTTAGATTCAATTTTAGCGGTATCGATTTTGTTTTGATCGTTTTTCGTCAATGAATTAACAGCCCCGATAAAAATCAACATTGCTGTTAAAATTATTAACACGAGCGGGCGAAAAATTCTTTTGAAATATTCGGGTGTTTGAAATGGTGGATGCCAAAAAATGATAATGATTGCTAAAAATACGAAAAAAGCAGTGGACATTGTTTCCCCTCTATTTTGGTGTTCCTTCTTCTGTATTATAAGACACGTATAAGGGTAAAAAGGTTGCCTGGTTTGTTTGAATTTTTTGTTATTTTTCCCGGAGGTAAATAGCCATGAACAATAAATTGACTGTTGTAATGTTCGCACTTTTAATCATTCTGCTTGTTACAAATCCTGTGAAAGCCTGGCATTCATTCTCTCTGCCGCGCGTTGTAGCTGGAGGAGGTGGCGGCTATTTCAGGATTTCATTGGATGATTTTAATAATCTTTATACAAGCAAATGGGATGGCATTTACACCGGGCATGTGAATTTCCGATTTTACCGGTCAAATTATTTGACGCTTCAATATGCAAAATATAGAAATGAAAAAGCCAAACAAGAGAACGGTACTCCCGGAAGCCCACTTTGGGAGGAAACTTTTTACAATGTAGGAGTTCGGTGGTACAACGAAAATTCCCGAAAATGGAACTTTTACACTACTTTAGGACTGACTTTTACAAAAATTAAAGAGCAGCCCGGCTTATCAGTTTTCCCCAACAGTAATGAAAACAGTGATAGTAAAGACGGCAGGGGATTTTTTCTTGAAATAGGCGCCGACTATACAATCTTCCCTCATGCAGCCTTTTTTATTGAAATGGAAGTTTCATCAATTGGTCAAGGAGGCGTGCCGGCTATTGCCAGGCATAGCCTTGGTGGGTTTGCATTTCAAGCAGGATTGGATTTATATTTTTAGAACAATAAAATTGATATAATAATTTATTTAAACGGTAAAAATGAACGAACAGGAAATACTTAAAATAATTGGTCAAATAGCTGATAGAGAGAAACTTTCTGTCTGGGCTGTCGGTGGATTTGTACGGGATAAAATTATTAACAAAGCCGTCAAGGACATTGATTTTGCTGTCGTCGGCAGCGGGCCTGATTTTGCCCGGGCTGTTGCAAAAAAGCTGCTGGCTACCCGCAATATCGTCATTTATGAAAAATTTGGCACCGCGATGGTCAATTTCAATGACTTTCAATTGGAGTTTGTTGGCACAAGAAAAGAGAATTATTTTGAAGATTCGAGAAAACCGGTTGTGGTCGAGTCAACTTTGGATGATGATTTGTTAAGACGTGATTTTACAATTAATGCAATTGCCTTGGGAATTAATAAGGATAATTTTGGCGAGATTTATGACCCGCTAAAAGGGCAGCAAGATATTAAAAGGGAAATTATCCGCACGCCGCTGGATCCGGTGCTAACTTTCAAAGACGATCCATTACGGATTATGAGAGCGCTGCGATTTGCCACGCAACTCCGGTTTGATATCGACCCTGCAACATTTAAAGCATTAAAAGCTATGCACCAGAGATTGAAGATCATCTCCCAGGAGCGAATAACGGATGAATTAATGAAAATCCTTGCTGCTGATATACCATCTATTGGATTTAACCTGTTAGATGAAACCGGTGTTTTAGGATTGATCTTCCCGGAAATGACAAAAATGAAGGGTGTGGAACAGCGCATGGATTATCACCACAAAGATGTTTTTAAACATACTTTGATGGTGGTGGATAATATCGCTCAAGTGAGTGAAAAACAGGAATTGAGATTTGCAGCTTTGGTTCATGATATTGGCAAGCCAATCACCAAAAGATTTGTTGAAAACCAGGGATGGACGTTTCATGGGCATGAAGAAATTGGCGCCAGAATGATCCCAAAAATTTGCCGCCGATTAAAGTTACCCACCAATTTGTTAAAATATGCCGAGAAATTGACCCGGCTTCATTTGCGTCCAATCCATCTTTCGGAAGAAGGCGTAACTGACTCTGCTGTCAGAAGATTAATTGTACAGGCTGGAGAAGATATCGATGACCTGTTGACACTGTGCCGGGCTGATATCACATCTCAAAATCCACAACGAGTCAAAAAACACCTGGCAAATTTTGATTACGTGGTGGAACGAATTCAGGAAGTTGAAGAGAAAGATAACCTGCGCGCTTTCCAATCACCGGTTCGCGGCGATGTTATTATGGAAGTGTGCGGGCTTACTCCTGGCCCAAAAATTGGCGAAATCAAAAAACAGATTGAAGAAGCGATTCTTGATGGAATTATTCCTAATGAATATGATGCGGCTTACCAGTATCTTATGAAGATTAAGGATGAGGAATAGCTTTGTATTTATACTCGTTAAGGTTTATTTTGCAACATTAAATACATTACTTTTTTAAGTAAAGATGCATGTCAAGGAAAGCAAGGCGCATAGAGCATGGCGCTAAAAGCATATTTTACGCCATGCTCCCTGCTCTTTGCGCCATGCATTTCTGTTAACAGATTAAATAAGTTAGAAGAAATATTTTAGTTGAATGTTACATTTTAACCGTATCCGCTCAATATTTAATGGTAAATGGACTTCGAATAAAGCATGTCATTCCTGCGAATGCAGGAATCTCCCTTACCCTGGAGATTCCTGAACTACGCTTCGCTTCGTCAGGAATGACAGCGCATTTTTACCATCATTTATTGAGCGCATACTTTTAATCCTTAACAAGTATATGTGCCCACACGGATCAAAAACTCACGCGGAAGGCTTGCAAAGCGATATATGGTTATTCAGTTTGGATAATGCAACTTTACTAAACCTTAAAGGTTTAGTAAAGTTTTTACCAGCAATAGCTGACCTATCACCTTCAAATCAAAATTTCACTTGAATTATTAGACATTTTTCTTTATTATTCAAGACAAGAATCCTGCCATTATTTTTGAAAAATATGAATGGAAGACTTTTACCTTTCGGCATCTTCAAATTGCTTTGGGGAATTAAGAGGATAAACAGGTACCGCGTCTGGGCAATGGGCTTCTTAAAATAGTATCAAAAAAAAGGGGGTTTCGGTGCTGTTGTTTCGCCGGCTTCATGAAGTACTGGCGCACAAGGATATTTACGTTGAAGCGAACTGGGTTTTGGAAGATAATTATCTAATGAACAACGCGCTTATTAATCTGGACTTTGATTTGGTGAAGATGTATCGGGTTTATGAAAAGAAGATTTGATTTAACCAGTTAAAGGAATTATAGCCCATTTAACCAGCCCACAGAAATGAACAGGTCACAGAAAAAATATTGTTGTAATGATTCTTTTCTGTGAGAGAATTTTTTGCGCTCGTAATCAGTAGAAAAATCGTGATAAGGTTGATAATTATGATTGGTAAATTAAATCATCTCCGGGGATTGCAAAAGTAAAATTATCTTTTCCAACGCTTTCTTCAAGATGCCTAATGATACGGCTAATTTTTTCTTGTGAATCATAAGGCCCAGCAAAATAAAACGGCTTGCCATCTTTCCCAAATTCAATTGTATCATCAAACTCAATTTCTTCCCAGGGACTTAAGATAAATTTCGTTACTTTAAAATCAGAATGGGGCTTGAAACCAAGATTCTCCGCGTAATCGATACCGCCATAAATAATTGAATGAGCATCGTCAATATCAATTTCTATTTGTTTTTCATCAGGTTTATTATTTATCATGTCTTTAATTTCAGCCGAAGAAATATCTGGATTGTAAAATGTATTTTTTAATCCCAGACAAAAAATGTCAATGAGAAAAACGCCCATTACAAAATTACCATTAGGCTTTTCTCTCAAAATGTAAATATTTCCTATTCCTCCTTCTTGCCATCCCTCAGTAATGTAACATTCTTTAACCGGGTAACTCCGAGCCTTTCTCAACTGATTTGGGATAGATGTACCATCAACCACAGCGATTCGTTTTCTCTTTTTAGGATTCTGTTTTTTATTTTTTTTGCTCAACTTA
Organism: Candidatus Zhuqueibacterota bacterium; assembly: GCA_016783825.1. Taxonomy (GTDB): domain Bacteria; phylum Zhuqueibacterota; class Zhuqueibacteria; order Thermofontimicrobiales; family Thermofontimicrobiaceae; genus Nigeripontimicrobium. The sequence goes on from JADHVV010000210.1 coordinate 6,482, forward strand.
TTTTCTCCGATTTTCTTTGATTTAATTCAATGGCTTTTAAGCTTGAATTATTTCTAAATTCTTGCCACAAAGACACCAAGACACGAAAAAAAAATAAGATAGAAGTAAATTAAATTTCAAACTCATCTTTGTGCTTTTATTTTTATATTACATTTTTGTTCATTGTTTTTTATAACTTTGTGTACCCTAAAGGGCATTATAACATTCGTGTCTTGGTGGCGAAAGAATATTTTAGGTGGAGAAAAAAAGGATGGTGTCAAAAATTGTTTGTAGTATTATGAATGTTGCTTAATGCATTGTTTATCATTTCAAACAAATCATTTTCTGAAAATGGTTTTCCCAAAATACCAACAGGCTGAGTTTCCAAAAGCCGTGGATCGCTTTTCATATAGTCGAGAGCGGTCAAATAGATCACCGGGATGTTTTTTTCTTTTCGAATAATACTCGCTAATTCAATCCCATCCATCCCGCCACCCAAAATGATCGCTGTCAGAATTAAATCGGGTTTGTAACCTGTCATTAATTTTAATGCATTTTTTGCTGTTGAGACAAAAGCTGCTTCGAAACCTTTTGACTCTAATCTCATTTTTATTTCAATAGCTATTATTGCCTCAGTCTCTACAATTAATATCTTTTTATCTCGTTTTTTCTTATTCATGATAATTTTTCAACGCTTTATCAAGTGATTCAAACAACTCCCAGGCGGATAAAGGTTTACCCAATATGGTAACGGGATTGGTTGCCAGTAATTTAGCATCTTCTCTCAGGTGATCGTTCCCAGTGATATAAATTATCGGTATCTTTTTAAAAGCAAGAATTTGAATTGCTGCTTCAATTCCATTAATTACACCAGGTAACATAATGTCCATTAATATCACATCCGGTTGAAAGCTCTTTGCAGATTTGACGGCTTGTTCACCTTTAGTAACAATTTTTGTATTGTAAAAGTCTTTGGATTGAAGTCTCATCTCCAATTCCATGGCGAGAATTAGTTCATCTTCAACAATTAAAATTTTCACTTTTTGCAATTTATTTTACCCCACAATTAGAAAGGTGAAGGCAAAGGTATAGGTAAAGTTTTTTGTTTTTTCTTTACCTTAACCTGTTCCTTTACCTATACCTGCTA
>JADHVV010000211.1 GCA_016783825.1 Candidatus Zhuqueibacterota bacterium
TCCAATTTTAAAAAATATTGAATCTGCTCCTTACTTAATTTATCCCTATTATTATTATGAATTTATAACTACGCTAACTTAGATTGGACGGCAAAATGCCGAAAATTTGTGTGTCTATATTTAGGAAAAAATGTCTAAATATAGACATAAAACACCTCTTTTCCTAATATTAGGAAAAAAGTTTTCCTAAATATGCACATTTTTCAGGTTGGATCTTTATTGTACCTTTTCCTAAATATAGCCATTTTTTCTTTTCTTAATTCTATCAACGAAACCAAATTTTCTTTAAGAAATAATATAATTAAATTATTGCGTTTTGTCAAGTAAAAAATTAACAAATTTCGATTTTGCGGAGTATATTGTAAGCCAATAACAAAATGTGGATATTTAATTCACATCCCTTAAAGCCCAAAAATCAACCTGATCTTATCGACAGCTTGAGAGTATCCAACATAACCGAAGAAGACCAATGTCAGAATTAGTGCAATATTTGCTATTAGTTTGTTGCGGAAATTTTCTCCAATCCATGAAGAGTGGTTGTTCAAAATCAGCAGAGTCAATGCCAAAAGTGGCATAAAGAGTGACCCCAGAACTGCATAAATCAACTGCGCCTGTTTTACGGGTAGCCAAAGAATGGGTAACGGTAAAATGGCAATTGTAAAAAGATAAATTTTATAAGGAGCAGTTTTTGTGTAGTTTATTGTATTTCTCTCTTCCTGACTTAAACCTTGTCGCAACAAGATAAAATCAGCAAACAGGTAGGGGATGCTCTGCCACACACCCAACAGACTGGAGAAAACAGCGCCCCAGAATCCAATTAAAAAAATCCATTTTCCCGTTGGTCCAATGATTTGTGCTAATTGTTCTGCAAGTATTGGCGCAGTGTTAGCGCCGCCGCCTGTTATCTGCACTTTTGAACCAATCAAAACCATGGCAATACCAAAGAGCGCTGTCATAACATAACCCACAGTTAGATCGAGACGGCAGGTTTTAACACCTTCGATGCCACTTCTTCCTTTTTCACGAATCCAGTAACCGTAAGAGAGTAATGTAACTGTTCCGCCAACACCGCCGAGAATGCCCAGCACCCATCCTAAACCGCCCTCGGGAATTGTAGGGATAAGTATTCCACGACCGACAGCACTCCAATCGTGCTTTGTCATTGCGGCAGTGAAGATGACAGCCAAAAACATCATCCCAATAAAAGCTGACATCATTTTTTCAAATAATTTGAAGCCACCGAACAGGACTAACACCAAGCCTAAACCGGAGTGAACAATTCCCCAGATTATTTTAGATGTTACCGGGTCGTTTGTTAACGGGAATAATCCTGCTCCAGCCACACCACAAGCAGTAATTAATGCGCCGCCGGTAAAAAACGTCCAGCATACGAGGTAAAACAGGAACACCCACTGAATCCAACTTCCCAGTTTTTCTGTCCAGCCTTCGAGTAGCGTTGTTCCGGTTGCCATTTGCCAGCGCGCAATCCCTTCATTCAAAAACCATTTCAGAACAGCGCCAAGAATAACTGCCCAGAGAATTGTCACTCCCACTACTGATCCGCCGAGGCTGGCAGTTAGCATGTCGCCAGCGCCAACACCGGTGGCAGCTACGAGTATTCCGGGACCGATGATTGATAATAAGCGTTTGTTTTTCATTGAATACCTATTTGAGTTGCCATCCCGCAACTTCGTAACTGCGGGATGGCTATACATTCGAATCTTTTAATTCGTGTCCCGCAGTTATGAAATTGCGGGATGGCTATTAAAAAAATTTTCTAACTTGTTTAGTCAAAAATTAAAAACATCACTAACCTTCCCTTTTTTTTCAATCATCCTTTGTAAACTCAACATATTTAACATTAAATGCCTCGGATGATGGAAATTTCCAACCCGGTCATAATGTTTTTCAAAAGTTACTTTACGATCTGCAAACAATATCCAGAGAGGGAAACCATATTGTTCTAACGGATATTTTTCAATGACATATTTCCACATTTTTTCGTACATATCTTTTGCCCATGAGTCGCCTCTGTGTTGGATTAAGATCATCGTACCAATTAATACTTCCTCCTGTGCCCAGAGCGCTTTTCCGGTATACCAAACGTTCTCACCGACATGGTGAAGACAATGAAAAACGCCGCCATAAACCTTATCCCAAGCCATTTCAACGTGCCGTTTAAATCTTTTTGCGGCGAGATCAAACAGAACTTTGTCCTTTAAACGAATAGCTTCACTCATAATCATCCACAAGGCTTCGATTGCATGACCGATATAAACAAATTGTGAAAAGCCATCTTCTGTACGCTTCATGTCATGATTTAACACTTCATTCATCAAATCGTATTCAGTTACAAAGTGTTCATTTATCAAAGCACTCACACAGCGCGCTGCTATTTGTTCAAGTTCCTGATCATTTTTGAATTCTAACATTTGAGTTGTTAATCGAAGCAGAATCATCCAGTGTCCAAGAATACGTTCGCCTGGAAACGGAGGAACATCAGGCCCATAATCAGCATGAAAGGAATAGTCAGGTTGATCATAAATTCTGATACACTTAAACAATATTTTTTTTGCTTTTTGCCAGTAAGTTTCTTCGCCCGTGGCTTTGGAAAATTCAGAGAGACCATTTGCAACAAATAGATCATCATAAATACTTGTGGATGGTACACCAATCGGTTTGCCTTTACGGGTAAAAGTCTTGAAGTAAAGTGTATCATCCAAAGGTTCATTCTTTAAAATGAACTCGACAGATTTCCGGGCAATGTCAAGGTATTTTTGCTCCCGGGCAATATTATTATAAAGGAAAGAATACACCCATATACCGCGCCCTTCGTACCAGGTGTTTTTATTTTGAGTGATGTTGGTACCGTCCCGGTCGGTGTTGCACATAAAACCGCCGTATTTGAAATCAATAATGTATTTTTCCATAAACGGCAGGAAATCATCGAACAAGTAATACCGGTGTTGGTCTAATAGTTCGTTAAGAGTTAGCCCGGCTAATTTGTAATCTTGATTTAAAGAATGTGAATTCATTTATTGATAAAAATATTGTGATTAAATAACAACCCGAACCCGTTTTCTGCCACGAATTCACGAATTAAATTCGAATTTTTGTAATCGTTCACCAGTATCGAATGTTGAAATCATTTATGCTGCTAAATATCTTTGAAACCTTAGTTTTGTCTTTTTACCTTAGTAACATAATGATAATCTAAAAATTATAACCTTATTATTCTCGTCTAATAAAGTAATAAGGTTAGGGCGTTTGTAAATTTTGCTTGTTACTAAGGTTTTAAAAGCAAAAATAAGGTTATTCAAGAATAAATTTAGGTCACAAATGCCCGATTTCAGATACAGGTGAACTGTTACGAATTTTTTAATTCGTGTCCCGCAGTTACGAAGTTGCGGGATGGCTACTATTAATTTTCAAAATGAAAGCAAACACTGCCAAATAAACATATTGCCAAAAGAGTCAACATTTTCCCAAATGCGCTTTACAAGTTCTTTGTCGCCAGGAATATTCGGTAGTTCTTTAGCTTTTTCTTCCCACGGAATACAAATACCTGGTTTTGTCTTTGGAGATGGTTGCTCTGACATACCATAACCTTTGTCAAAAACAGTATCCAGAGCTGGTGTTATTTTAGCGTTGCCAGCTACAATTTTGGAAGAACCGGAAGAGTAAACACCGTAATCACGCGTGAAGTCAGTCAACGCTTTTAAATTTTCTGGTGTTGTATCATTTTGCATGATCGCGCTGGCATCCATTATGTAGCCACCGTCTTGTGCCACACCGTCGATGACTTTCTTACAGTATTGGCGAACTTCGTCGGGTGAACGATAGGCAAGAATAAAATTGGGTATGCCGCCGCTCAAACAAAATTTGTGTCCCAGTTTTTTGTGGGCTTCAAAAATATCACCGCGGTCAACATGAAATACAATGGATTGATCCGGTAGTTCAGTGAAATGGTCAAGATGAGAATTCCAATCACCTTCAGCGTAAAAAAGCGTTTGATGACCGTCTTTCCACAGTTCTTCAATAATGGGTTTCAGTGTTGGCCAATAGTGAGATTCAAACTGACCTTTGGAAACAAACGGCACACAACCCCGGTGCATCCAGAATCCAATGGGAACCTGGTTGTTCGCATCAGCAGTCGTGAGTGCAACATTGTAAAGATGCGGCATGAGCGCTTCGCAGGCTTGCAAAACTTTTTCAGGTTGAGTTATCATGTCCATTGTAAGACCGATGTAGCCGCGCAGCTTGTCGGCAATAATATCAAACGGCGCTTTAAATATTCCGGCAATTGCAGAGACCGTTCCCGACTCCGTTCGCAGTTGATCCAGTTGAGGTCCGAACGCGGTAAAGTAATTCAGCATTGCCATGCCGCCTTTTACCAAAGCGAGATTATTGCGAAAGGAGGTTGGCTCGCCCATGGGACTTATATCGGCAGAAACTCTTGGCAGCCAGACATTGTACAGAAAAGCGGTTGGGTCATCAATAAGTTCATCATATTCATCGGCTTTCATAAATGCGTTTTCTTCACCTGGTTCCCGGTATTGAAACCCGGTGTCAGCAGGAATATCTATTCCCGGAACGCCGTAATATTTTAAGCCGATTGCCTGTGTTAAGCCAGTCCAGACGTAAACCATATTTGCCACCACTGCATCCCAATCAAATTCAACTGCGCATTTACGGACGGCTACAAAAGCTCTTTCAAAATCATGCGTCACTTCCTGGCAGGTGAAATCGGCATACCTGGCTGTAAATTCTGCTACAAAAGGACGGATTGGGATTTTGTCCGGCTTTTCGTTTCGCATGGCTGTGAGATAGCGGTTGAGGCGGTCGTTGTATAATTGTTCTATTTTATCGTTCATTTTTAATCCTTTCTGCATTCTGTGAGCAGAACAAATATAGATAAAAAATTAATTTAAAACGGTATCTATTGGTTCTTTGCTTTTATAAAGCTCATAGTCTTTTACAACATAAATATGGCGATCTAAACCAATTACAATAGCATAGATATCCCGTAACACTGAAAGTCCTTCAAGGGCATACCATGTATCATAAGAATCAAGTAATAAAAAAATTTTTGGTGAATTAAATTCACCATAAGCTTCTACAATAAGATTATTTTTGTTATCAATAGCCATTAAATAGGTAGATAACTCATATTGCTCTAAACCGATTGATTCCCAACTTTCCCCATAATCCCGGGATATAATTATACCTTTATTTGAACTGATAATTATTTCATTCCGGTTATTGATTAATACGGTACTGATATTGCGCGACGAATCAAACCGGGTAATTTCGCTCCAGGATTCCCCTTGAGTGTTTGAGAAGAAGAGCAGGATTGAATCAGTATTTCTATGCCATAACGCTGCATAAAGATCATTGTTTGAATTTAAGGCTAAACCCTTTATTGAAAATCCCGGGCCTAAAGTTGTAAATTCCCAGGTTTTACATGTGTCTGGTGACATATAAAGTCCGCCGGCTGATTCATCATGAAACCAGGTGCCGGCAAAAATTTCTCCGGTAGGTAACATAATAAATTGTCTAATGCTGCCATGCGGAGAAATTGTGGGTGTTAGCCAGGTTGAACCTCCATCAATTGAATAATGAGTAAAAGTTCCGAAGTGTCCTGATACGCCAATTATTTTAATATTATGATAAGGTGAAATATAGATATTTTGTATTGGGTGTAAATCGGAAATTTTCTCCCAGGAATTTCCAAAATCAGAAGATCGATAGAGTCCAATATTAGTACCAATGTATAGATTCCCGTCTGAATCACTGGTTATTGTATAAATTGACTGACCAGGAACTTCAGTCACAGGTTGCCAAAAGTTATTGATTACTTTGTAAGGTTCTATTTTATACGATAGTGGATTTTCATCCTTTTGACAGGCTGCTAATAAAACCAAAAAAAAAATCGTTGTGAATAATGTAACTTTTCTCATGATATTGGACAAATGATATTAATATTTTACAGATAATTTATTTAGTGCTTGGGTTGTTAAAAGTAACTATTTTAATTTTAATAATATTTCCCAACCACCTCAATATAATCAGTCATAATCCCATCAACCGGGAAGCTAGCATATTTTTTAGCATCTTCTGCTTTGTCTATCATCAGGTAAAATTTAGCGTCGGCTTTGTGTACTTTATTGAGAAAACGATATGGCCAGCCCCAAAGAATTTTTAAATATTTTGGCGGCATTCCTATCACATATCCCTGGCTTTCATCGGGAAATCCACCAAAACCGAAAGTCAGCAAATACCGCTTAAACCATTTTTTCATTTGTCCCCGGTTGCAAAAGAGACGTTTTACATTGGGGATTTCAGCGTTGATATATTTGAAGGTTTTTTCACGTCCCCAATAATAAAACCGGTTTTGCTGATCTTTTGGCAGTGATTTTATAACTTCAACTAATAATTCGGCTGTTTTTTGGGAACCATCTTTATGATCGATGAAGAATTTTTTATCCGGAAATTTTTGCATAACCTTAATTAAGGTGGGCATTTTGCCAACGCCTTTTCCCCTGAAAGGAAATGTCTTACCCTCATCAAAAGTATAACCATAACCAACATCGAGTGTTTTCAAATATTCCAGCGAAAAATCACTTATTTTGCCTTGAGCTTCGGTACGGCAGTCCAGCATCCAATCATGGAATAAAACAATGTGATTGTCACTGGTGCTATTGATATCTATTTCAATAATAGTAGCTCCCAAATCAAAGGCTGCCTGAATGGATTCAATCGTGTTTTCGAGATAATCGTGCGTTGGTTCGTAAATTCGTTTTGCAGTGCAGGTTGAATGCCAGTTCATGTTTTTTTTGTGATAATTTTGATGGACACCGCGGTGAGCAACGATTTCAAAATTACTATTTGGCTGAACTGTTTTTGGATTCCCGCCATAAAAATATTGAAAGAAAATGAAAGAGATAAAGAGTAGAGCTAAAATAATAATAATTTTTTTGGTCATATTCCTTATTTTTAATTATTTTGCCATCAAATCATCGAACTAAACCAGGATATTCTAAATATAGCAGAATGATTAATAGCAGAATAATTTTATTTAATAATGTGAGCGCCAAAATTGCATTAAGTTAGTAGTTGAATATTACGGTTATCCAGTTTGCTCCGCAAATGTATGAAACCGAAGATTTAAAAGTCCCCTTTTGAAGGGGGATACAGGGGGATGTTCTCTTAACTATTTGTAATTTAATGACATCTCCCCTGGCCCCCCTTCGGAAGGGGGGAACGATACACTATATATAGTATTACAAGTCAAATCTTCGTTTTTTGTGCAAAAGAATTTCTAACCCAGATCAATTAACTTTCATACCGAAAAGGCTGAGGCGAAGGCAAAGGCGAAGCAAGGTATAAGATTCAAGGATTAAGGATATTCTTT
>JADHVV010000212.1 GCA_016783825.1 Candidatus Zhuqueibacterota bacterium
AACACTCCTGTTGAATCGATAATGCCTTTTTCAATGAATGAATCATTGTTATTAAAGGTAACATTTGTATTTCCAAATAAAAAATTTTCGTTTACAAAATCCCGTACTTGAACATCTACTTTCATTTTGTTTCTCCCTCATTTGTTGCAGTAAATGTCATTAAGATAAGCGAAATGAGTGGCAGCAGCAGTTGCAGTGGCAGTAAAGTCTTTGTCTGCTGCTGCTACTGCAACTGCTGCTTTTCAAATTTAACATCTTAACTTAATGATATTGATTGCATTATTTTAAGTTTTGAAAATGATTAAATCTTACTTATAATACTTGTAACCATAATAATATGGTAATACATTATTCAAATTGTTTACTAATAAGTTAAGATTTTTTACACCGGCATCCTGGATTAAATCAATTGCTCTTTTCACTATTTCTCTTTGTGTTTTCCCTGCTTTGATAACTAATAGTGTTGTGTCTGCTACCAAATTTATAATCAGGGAATCGTTAACCGGAACTATTGGCGGCGTATCAATAATTATTGTTTCAAAAACCCATTGTAACTCAGTGAAAACACTTTTTATCTTATTTACTTTTAACAATCTTGTGGCGCTGCCGTTTGAATTGCCGGCAGTAATGACTTTTAGATTCTTTATATCGGTATTTTTTATTGCTTCTAAAGGCTGAATTTTACCGCGCAATATATCTGCAAGTCCTGTTTCCTTTTCAATTTTTAAAATTTTGTGAATTTGTGGCCGCCTCAAATCACTATCAATTAATAGTGTTTTACCATTCCCATACCTGGAGCAGGTAATAGCCAACAAGGTTGAAATAGTACTTTTACCTTCTCCGGCTGTAGCGCTGGATATCATTACATTTTTTATTTGCTGCGAGTTATTCAGACTTTGGATCTTAGAAAAAATGCGTCGAAATTCTATTGCCTCAGGAGAGTCTGTTTGAAATTTTGAAAAAAGAGGATTTTTATGTGATTTTTGTTTTTTCACACGTTCGCCCCGCAAAATTTAATTAAAATTATGCTTATAATAATTGTGACAATAACTAAAGCGGCAGACACGGCAACCCTGGTCCGCGATTTGTTTAAGAATTTTATGTTCGGGACAGCGCCTAAAACTGAAAGCTGTAAATAGTTTTCTATTTCTTCTATTTCACTGAATGAATTATCGAGCAATTCTGCGATACTAAATATGCTGAGACTGACCAACATTGCCAATAATCCACCAATGATCACAATTTTTTTTCTGCTATTCGTACGCTCCATTGGTCTGGTTGCCGGTTCGATAATCTTAAATTTGTAATCTGCTTCACGTTTCTGAAGCGCTTCACCAATGTACGATCCTTGTGAATGCTTTAAAAAAGTATTATACATATCCCAATTTGTTTCAACTTCGTTTCTATATTTTGTCAATGTTGCTTCCTGAATCGGCTTTTGAGCGATCGCACTATTATGTTCATTTATTAAATTGATTAATCGTTGTTTATTATTATTTAACACATCTAAATCTCTTTTTGTCATCTCAGCTAAAATGACTGATCTAAATATATCATCTTTCTCTATATTTAAACTTGTACTAACAATATCTCTAATTTCTTTTGAGATCTGTCGTCTCAATATATCGACTTCTTCATTATTCCCATTTAATACCAGTACAGGGGCTTGAATTTTTTCATTTAATATTTTTTGTCCCAGGGTGCGATATTGGGATTCCAAATTAATAAGATTTTCACTCACCGGGAAAAAATATTCAAAATTTCCTTTTGTCAGCTTTAACTTTAATCTTTCTAACTCATTTCTTTTTTGCGCGCTATCTTCATTGATTGAATTCAAAAGCGCGTTGTATTTTTCTAAATCTGCTCTGGATGACACGGCTGAACCATTGTTTGAGACATTTATTAATGATTGTTGATATCGTTCTAACTTTTCTTCTGAATTTTTTAGTTTAGCTTCATAAATTCTAAGCTGCTGCGCATTAAAGTCGATAAGCTGATTAATTCTGTCATTATCATTTTCAATAACTTGATTCATGAATAATTCAGACATCGTTTTAACAAGCATATAAGCTTTATCCTGATCATCACTCTCGGCAGTTATTGTTAGAAAATTATTCCGTGAAGGTTTTATCGATATCTGTTCTCTCAGGTTTTCTACTAATAGATTTTCCAGTATTTCATCAAAACTTAAATGGGGATATTGTGCCTGAATTGCTTGTGTTTGACCTTTAAGGTTGTTATTTTCCTTCAAGTTGAGTTTGTTAATTAATTCAACCAAATTTTGTCGCCCTAATAATACTCGTTTTAAAACATCTATCTCTTCGTTTGAAGTTGCATTAAGCGCTATCCTATCCAGGTTTCTTGAAATAAACTGTGGCTCATCGATATGGATCGTTGTTGAAGATTCAAAATAGGGCTTCTGTTTCATTGCCAACCACACCGATGCAGCGCAAATTAAAATAAATGGGATGACGACCATATATTTTCTTAGCATTAGCTTTTTGAAATATTTTCGCGGATTAAAGCTTATGTTAATATTATTTTTCAAGACGCTATTCTTTTTTTTTAAAAGTTATTATTGGGAATTAATTATTGCCGATTACTAATTCATAAATTAATGCTGCTGAAATGACAGGCACAATTATTGAAAAAATAATAGTTCCGAACAATCCTTCTCTTATTGATTTCTTTCTTGGTATATAAACAGTATCCCTGGTTTCAAGTTTGAAAAAACCGTTTCTTGCTCCATTCACGTATCGCTTGAGATTTACTCGTATCACTTTGCTTCGATTGCCCTTTGTGCGACGAATGACTCTTACATCTTTTAATTTTGCTTCACTTGTTGGGCCTCCCGCTGTAATAATTGCTTGAAGTATATCAACACCCTGGTCAAAGGTATGAATACCGGGGTCATTAATCTCACCAAAGAAATAGATTTCCGGGCGCTGCTGCTGAGGGGATTCTAAACCTTGACTTCTATTTTCGCCTAAGACCGCAGATAAATGGATATTATCACCGGGTTCCAGTTCCGGCAGGCGGGACAGCTCACCATTTTTTATTATCTCTTTTAAATTTACCGGAATAGTTGCGTTTCCTTCTCTTGAGCCGCGAATGATTAGAACATTGGACAGATTGGCTGTTTCCGTGGGACCACCGGCTTCGGATATAACACTCCACAAATTGGGTATTTTTTCAAATGTATATTTTCCCGGGTTTGCAACATGCCCGGTAACGTAAACTTTATTGCTTTCATATTTTAATATCTCAACAGATACCTGTGTCAACCGGACCGTATAAATGGAGAACTCGGATATGATTTTTTGAGCAAGCTCCCTTGTGGTTAAACCAGCTGCTTTAATGCTTCCCACAACAGGCAAGGATAGGTTACCGTCAAGCCCAACTTGCGTTTCCCTGTCTAGTTCGGGCTTGTCAAGGAAGGTGATATGTAAAATATCTTCTGCATTAATTTTGTAATTCTGTGAATGGCAAAGTGAAGCAAAAATGAAACTGAACAGTAGAATTAATTTCAACGTATTTTTTATAATTTTTTGTTTTTTCATAACGACTCTTATTGGTTAAAATGTATTTATTAATCGATTTAGGTCACTACCCATATAAACGAATTCCGAACCATTTTTAATCCACTCTTTTTAAATTATCTATAGATCATGATTAATCAGTTAAGATAATATTTGTATATGAATTATATTAATGACCATGTTGATTTAGTCCATTTTTAAAATCATAACCCCAACATATTGGCATTTTAGTTTTATAAAGGCATTAAATCAAAAGGGTCATTAATATTATTTTTAATTTTGATTGATTTTTCAAAATTGAGGGAGGTGTACCTGGTATTGTTGAAGCTTTACTATATCTAAACAATGCAGTGGAACGAATAATAAAAACAAAAGACATGCGGCTATAAAACGAACGAGCTTCTTTCATAAGACACCTCACAAATATCCAATCGTGAAAAAAATTATTAGATATATTTCCCAACCAATATAAAATAAAATTCGTTCAGCAGGTTTCTTTTTATTTGGTGTCATTAATATAATCAAAAAATATTTTAAAAAGTAAAAATTTCGATGAAGCCTTGTAAAATATGGATGAAGTGAGGTAAATCAGAGATGAAAATATCGATTCTATGTTGGAATAGGGGGAGAATAAAAAAGCCCCAAAAAACCGGGACGATAATTTGTGTCGTCTCCCGGAATCGACTGAAAAAGAATCTCACCTGCCAGTTGGTAATTGGCGTCAACCTAACGTTTCAGACACATCCCTTAACTCGTTATATTGACAATTAACAGGATAAGCCAGGGGGCAATGCCGTTAACTTTAGCGAAAGTAATTTTATATCATTCGCAATTCACAATTCACAATAGCAACGGAATGTCCGACATCTTTTCGGCGGATTCACAATTAAAATTAACAAGTTACCAAAAATTAATTGAGAATTGTGAACGACTAATTGAGAATTGAGAATAAAAATCAGGGTGTGCGAAACATAAGTTATCTAAATCACAAAATAAGTATTGTTGACAATAATAAAATGAAATGTTGACAATAATAAAAATTATGTTTATAATATATACTCGTTAAGGATTAAAATGTAACATTCAACTAAAATATTTCTTTTAACTTTCTTACCTGTTAAAATAAATGCATGGCGCTAAGAGCAGGGCGCATGGCGGTAAAACATGCGCTTAGCGCCATGCTCTATGCCTGTACTTTAGTGCGCCTTGCTTTAGTTGAAAGGTAAATCGTTATTTAGTGATATTTCTTATAGTGTTACAAAAGTTACCATTTGGATCTGGGATGATGGTATTAGAATCTTTCGTAAAATAAGAACTGCTCTCAACTTAGAGATTGATTTGCATGCCGTCTTTGAATTATCCAAAGGTAAATTAACAACTGATCCGGCAAATCATACCGGTGAAGGTATTTTTTTCACATCAAGGATTTATAGGGTAGTGATTTTGAATTTCAAGAATGTGGAAATTATTGGACAAGCATTTGCTGATGAAATATTCCGTGTATTTGTAAATAAGAATCCCAACACTCGTTTAAGTTATATTAATACCAATGAACAGGTCAAAAAAATGATATTAAGAATAACAGGAAGATAATGCCAAACGAAAAAATACTCATCATCGATGACGATCCCCAAATTCGAATGCTGCTAAAAGACAGGTTGGAAGCCAATGGTTATTTAATTTTCCAGGCTGAAAATGGGATCAAAGGATTTGATGTCGCAACAAAAAAAAATCCTGATTTAATACTCCTGGATTTGAACATGCCTGAAATGGATGGCTTTGAGGTACTCACCCGGTTGAATCGGGAGCTGCCGGAAACTACGGTTGTAATTTTGACAGCACATGGCACAATTGAACGAGCTGTGGAAGCAATGAAATTAGGCGCTTATGATTTTTTACCCAAACCCAGCAAACCGGATCACATTCTTCTCGTCGTGAAAAAAGCCCTGGAGCGGAAGGATTTGAAAGATGAAAACATCTATTTGCGTAAAGAATTGGAAAATCAATATCAAATGGTTGTTGGCGAAAGTTCTGAAATGAAAAAAATCATGGATACGGTTCAAAAAATTGGAAAGAGCAAAACTACTGTGCTTATTCAAGGGGAAACCGGAACCGGGAAACAATTGATGGCGCGATTCATTCATAACACAAGTGATCGAAAAGGCAAACCATTTGTACAGGTCAACTGCACAACGTTGTCAGAGCAATTGATGGAATCCGATTTATTCGGACATGAGAAGGGCGCATTTACAGGCGCTATTAAACAAAAAAAAGGAAGGTTTGAATTGGCAAATAACGGCACCCTGTTTTTGGATGAGATTGGTGATCTGTCCCCTGCCATTCAAGCAAAACTGCTGCACGTTCTGGAATATGGAGAATTTCAACGAGTTGGAGGTGTTGAAACGCATAAAGCCGATGTACGAATTTTAACAGCGACAAATAAAGATCTGCAAACCGAAGTAGATGAAGGACGCTTCCGTGAAGACCTGTTTTACCGTTTGAACGTAATGGGCATTCAATTGCCGCCATTGCGAGCACGCCCCGGAGACATTGCTGTTTTTGCTGACTATTTTTTAAAAAAACACAATAAATCAATGTCAAAAAATCTGACAGGTATTACCTCGGATACAATGGAAATCCTTAAACGATATTCCTGGCCCGGGAATATCCGTGAATTGGAGAATGTGATTGAACGAGCTGTTGTGCTGGTGTCAGGAGAGGAAATCACTTCCGATTTATTACCACCATTCACAGGGAAAAAATCTACTGAAGAAATAGAAATAGGCACGCCATTGGATATGGCAGTGATTAAGTTTAAAAAACGCTTTATATACAAAACGCTTAAATCACTGGACAATAATCAAACTAAAGCAGCGGAATTGCTAAAAATTCAAAGGACTTATCTTAATAGGTTGATTAAGGAATTAGGGCTGAAATTTAAATAGATGTAAACGTTTTCCAGGTTTTAGAGAAGATAAGACTGAACCTTTTCCCTGTTAACGTGTTGAATAATAAAAATATCCGATCAATCAACCAAAACAGCATTGTGCAAGAAAAAGAACTGCTCGAAAAAATAACATCCGGAGATGTCCACGCTTTTAAACTACTCTTTGAATCCTATCGAGATGATGTTTTTAATCTGTGCTATCGTTTTGCCAATAACAGGGAGGATGCCGAAGATCTGTGCCAGGAAGTATTCTTTAAAATTTACAATTCTGCTGCTACCTTCAAGCATAAATCCAAACTATCAACCTGGATTTATCGAATTACTGTAAATCTTTGTCTTAATTTTAAACGGAAGCACCATAAATTCAATTGGCTGTTTTTAGATGATAGGCAGGAAGAAAAAAGTAATGTTTCCGAGTATCTCTCTATTCCAATAGCTGATCAACCCGATAGTTTTGTAGAAAAAAAAGAGCGGGAACAAATTGTCCAGGACGCCATTAATTCATTGCCTAAAAATCAACGTGTTGCCCTGATCCTTCAGCGATACGAAGAATTGTCTGTCCAGGAAATCGCTGACATTTTAGGCGCTTCCGCCCTGTCCGTTCAATCACGACTTGCCCGGGCAAAAGAAAATTTATGTAAAAAAATTCTTCCACAGTTAACCTGAATTATTCTCAGCGCAACAAGTGGCAGTAGCAGAGGCAGTAGCAGTAATAATCGCCCATCCATTTTTTTACTGCTGCTGCCTGTACAGTTACCTTGTTTTTATTATGGAAATATAAACTGTGCAACTGCTTCTGCTACCATTATGAGAATAAAATAAACAACAAGAAAAAAATATTCAATTTCCGCCGAATGATTTCAACAATAGCTGTGTCTAAACTAATAATTAGAAAGAGAAAAAAATGAAATGCCACACAGTACAAAA
>JADHVV010000213.1 GCA_016783825.1 Candidatus Zhuqueibacterota bacterium
TCTGCTTTTTGTTCCTGACCCACGTGATGGACGACCAATTTTCGGAGAAGCTGTTCTTCTCCCGCTTGTCTGTTTTCGGTAATCGGGCATCTTTTCAGAGCTGCGTCTCCCTGGCTGCCGGACTGTTCTGCGTTTGGATTGAAAATCATCCGGTATTTTTTTCTTGTCCGGTCGCGCTCTAAATCTTGGAGTTACTTTGATCGGTTTTTTTTCAACATTTCTGATCAATGACTTTGCCACGCTTCCCATGTCTTTGTCGCCATTTTTTTCCATTTGTTTTAAGACAGGCAGTGCTCTTTGATCGCGCAGCTTGCCTAAACTTACCGCAGCTCGATATTTTATCTTTTTATCCGATGATTGTAATTTATTCACAATAAAATTCACATGCTTGCGGTCTCCTCTCCTCGCTAATTTTTCAGCAATATCAATTTGCTGTGATTCAGCGTCGTCCACCCATGCGCTGCGTGGATATTTATTTTTGAATTTTTTATACTCATCAAATGAATCAGAGTCCTTTCCCTGTTTTTCTAAAATATACGCAGACCAGAACCCTGCATCATCAATATACCGGCTATTTGGATATTTTGTTTTCAACAATTCAAAAGACTCTTGTGCTTTTTCGTATTCGCGTTGTTGCAACAGCTTCCTGGCTTTATAATATAACTGAAAATCATCCTGTTGAGCAAACGAGAGTGAAGTAAAAAGTACCAGGAAAAATAAAATTGTCAGGGAAAAATATTTTATGTTTTTCATTGTTAAACGACTCCTGAACCAGGTTAAAAGAAATTTAGGGGGTGGGATAAAATCAGTTAATTATTTTGATCCTATAAGTAATTATTTATCAATATCAAAAAATTTTAAAGTTACAAGTTATTTAATCCAACCCCCTTAAATTTCTTTTCCGGTAAAGTTTTTAATCTCAAATAATAAATTTGATTCGTTTATTTGTTCACGAATTTCATTTGCCTTTTCTGTTAATGTTCGCTGCTCGATATTACAAATTTCAAGTAAAATTAATTCAATATCATCAATCAACATGATGAGTTTTTCATCGTTTGTCTCTTCTGCCTTTGAGCGACAAAGACTTGTTTTTTGTAATAAATTTCCATACTGGGCCAATTGTGCAAAACTCAACAAGACCTGGTCATCTTCATCCGGACTTGTATTAACTACATCAAGCAATATCATTTCTGTTTCTTGTAAATAATGGTTTAGAATTAGTTCACTAACATGGGAAGCGGCGTAACCGTTTCCATTCGTAAATTGTTGTACCGGCTCTGCTTTCCAAATAGTTGCTCTTCCAATAAATATTCCTATCATTAATAATACGGCTGCCTCTGCAATTCGGATTGGAAATGATGGTTTAATGATCAGAAAATCCAGCAAATCTTTAGCCCTGAATGAAAACTTCTTTCGTGTCGGATATTTCGTTTTCAACGCTTGATAGTACAAATCCAGCATTTCTGGCTTTGGTTTAATGCGCTTTTGTTCTTTGATTAAAGCCGCTGTTGAAAAAAAAGATTCAAAATAATTTCTGCAATCTTCACAGTTAGCAAGATGTTTTTCAAATTCATTTTTCTGAATTTCATTTAATTCGTCAAAGAAATAATCAACGATTTGGTATTGTTTCGCGCACGTTTTCATTTTTCTGCCTTTAGTTGTTTTTTTAATTTGAGCGTTGCTCTCAAAATATGTCCCCTCACCGTTATTGGATCGCAATTTAAAATTTCAGCAATATCTTCAGTTGGTTTATCATGAAAATATTTTAACACAAAAGCAGCGCGTTGTTGAGGCGGAAGGCTTTCGGTTGTTTTTCTTATCAATTCTTTCAGATCCAGGTCTTCCACTTTTTTATCAAACGGTTTTGCGCTGTCTTTTAATGTGTCTATCAATTCCCTATCTTCTTTGTTCTCGGACATTGGCTGATTTAAAGACGCAGCTTGGCGCCGTTTTCTACTTCGCTGAAAATCTATTGCTGCATTGGTTGTAATTCGATATAGCCAGGTTGAAAAAGTTGACTGCTCCTTAAAAAACGGTAAATTTTTAAAAGCCTGGTAAAACGCATTCTGTGCTACATCCTGGGCATCATAATAATTTCCAACCAGGTCATATGCCAGGTACAGCACTTTATTCTGGTATCGTTTCACTAATTTGCCAAAGGCTCCGCTGTCACCCATTTTTGCTTTTTTTACTAATTTATCGTCAGGATTTTTCATAGGCTTATAGTACAGAGTATTGACGGATGAAACCGCCCATTCGTTTAATTGGTTTTGGGTAATTAGGTAATTAGTTTATTGGGTAATTAGTTCCTAAACAGTGAATTTTTTGCACAATGGACAAGAAAAATCTCGACATTGATAATAGTTGCAAAATTAAAGAAAAAGGTTGAGATCAAGATCGAGATCAAGAAAAAATTAAAAATGATTTTTTTCTTGATCTTGATCTCGACACCTGTACCCGAAGGGTATTGATCTTTTCTTGTTTTAAAATTTATCAGAAATAACCTATCATTTCAAGAATGGAAAATATTCCCTGAATATACTTTCTTTCACAACCCGGTAAGCAGGCTTGTTCGCTTTCCGATATCCAGGTGAATGATGAACCGCAGGATAATTTTCCGCTTTTACTTTTAGGTCGAACGTTTCAAGTTCCTGTACATCAAATTTAAGTTTTTCCTGGATTACAGCCATTCTAAATTCTCTCCACTGTTTTAGGAAACGTTTTTTATCCTGTTTTGTTTCTTCAACCGAACGTGTCATAATTTCAAACAGGGTGTCGATGGAGCTCCCGGATTTTTTAAAAGGACGCAGATTGATTCTAACCAAATTTGTGGAAATAGAAATGTGTTCAATTAATGGTTCATTGTCAGATTTTTCAATGGAATCAATTTCGTTTTTTAAAAATTGCCGGGCGTGATCTTTGTTTTTTAATATGTGAGCTACGCCAAAGTTCCCCTGGTAAATCAGTTTATAGGCATCCTGTATTGAAAAATTTGGTTTTGTCTGTAGCTCATTTTTGATGAGGTGTATCAGGGTGTTTTTGTTTGGTTGAAAACAGCAGCAGAATATTAAAACAATCAATAGTATTTTCATAGTTCATATTGCGGTTGTGTCACACAAATATATAACGACAAGAAGAGATCAAGGTCAAGGTCGAGATCAAGAATAAATAACTGCAAATCTTTCTTGACCTTGATCTCGATCTCGACCTTTAATTTGACCGCTATTATCCCGGACGTGATTTATTTGCCGATCATACAAGAGTTTTTTCGTAAACAACTAATTAGCCCCCATTTCAAAATTAGAAAGAAAAAATTTAACAGGAATCCTTGCTAGTTCAATTTTCCCACCGCTTATATTTAGTGGTATCAATTTGGTGAAAATATTCCCTTTTATTAGATGAATTGAGGGGTAGAGATTATCATGTTTAATTTCAAATGATATTAACTTTGGTTTATATCCCCAGTTCAAAAGTTTGCGAGTGTCTTGAATGGATTTATCCGTTCTTTTTGGATCGAGTGATTTAAGAACGTTGTCGGTGAATTTTGGGCCGATTTTGGTGACATAAAGATAGCCGCCAACTTCAACATCACCCGTTGGATCGAAACCCCGACCGGCTAATTCCAAATTCATATTCAAATCCGCGCCTTTTCTTTCAATTTTATTTGATGGAATTAGTTTAGCAGAATTCATCCTTGATACATTCGCTTTTACTTTCCATTCAATATTTTCCGGATCGCCATCGTGAACATTAACGTTGACCAATCCTGCCATGTTACCCTCATATAGATTTAAGGAAAAGCGGGGAATCTCGATTCGCTCATTATCTATAATCAAATCAACATTAATATCTTCTACGTAGTAATCCAACGCCTTGAGTTTGGCGATTTGAATATGGGAAAATTTTTGATCCCGTTGTTTATAATATGGACGCAATAAATCATAATAAAACGTTCCGGCATCTGCTAACACAAACTGTTCTGTTTTACTTTCCACCAGGATCTCTTTTTTTATGTCAAAATTCTGGGCAAAATGAATGAAACCGGAAATCGAGTCAACTTGAGCCAATTCATCGTAAACAACATTCAAATCAAAAAACCTGATGTCTCCTTCAACTTGGGCGATATCTCCTTTTAAGGTAAAATTGGTGTTCTGTTCCATTCGTCCGGACAAACTCATCTCATTGAGAAATTTCACTGTATCTTCATTGGTGTCCATCACTATTTTGCCGGCTGCTGTTGTTAGCATTTGTCCTGACAAACTATCAATCCGGGCATTGAATAAAATATTTGTTAGGTAGCCGGGTATATAAACAGTAGAACTTTCCACCAGCACCGTCTCAAAATCAGGCATTTTCGAGTGGATATTTGTTGTAATATTTCGCAGCGGCTCATCCTGAAAACCAACTAAAACCAGGCTGTCCAATCTACCTTTTAAATCTGCATTGATGGTATTTCCATCTGATTGAAAATTGATATTGCCTTCAAATACGCCTAAAGAAACATAAAATTCCGGTATTTCCCCGTTACCGGTAAAATCGCCATTCCCATGAATATCAATTATTGTTTCCCCTGTGTCAGGTAAGTCAATCTTTATGCTTGATGTCAAATTTGAACTGCCGGAAACTGTCATATTTTCAATTCCTTCAAGAAACTGTTCAGGAACAACTTCTAAAACCTTTTCAAAATCAACCGTGAATGTATCAATAGTGGCAATTAGTTTCAGTTCCGGTTCAATCAAAAAATTCCCGTGCATGAATAGTGAGGCAATGTCACTGACATCCATTGTTAATTGATCCATCCTTATGAATTTCAGGGAGGTATCCGTGCTAAAAACAGCGGTGCTTATAATGTCCATCGGATAGATAATTATGGGATCAATCTCATCAGCGACTTCAATGATGTCTGTGAAAATACAGGCTTTTGTTTCAATCCTGTCCAATTTTTGTGAAAAAACATTCAAGGAAAAATCAATTTCCCCTTCTGCAACAGAGTTTGTTAATTCTGCCAACGACATCTCAATTACAGAGAGATTTGCCCATGCATTGTATGAATTGAAACCATCCACAGGCTTAAATGAAAGTGAAAAATCTAATGGCACACTGAAAAAATCCTGGATTTTGATTTTCGCTAACAGCGAATCCGGGATGAAATTTTCATTGATTGTTGTGAAAAGTTCAGCGGATAAATCCTCGACGAGGTAATTTAACGTATCAACTTCCGCAGACAAACTATCAATGGACATTTTCATCCCCAAATCAATTTTGCGGATGCCGTAAAAATTATAAATAGCCGAGCTTTTTATTTCCATATCCAGGTGTGATAATTCTGCGACAGGATCAGAGTAACGAGCATTCGCATTTTGAATGGTGAATTTCAAGTCAAGGTGCAGCGAATCGGATAACGAGTCAGCTAAAGGGTAGCCGCTGATTTTAGTCCCGGTTAATGAGGCGATACCGTCAACGCTTAAATTTTCAAATTGACTTTGAATTGTATCCGGTAATAAAGGAATGAATGAACTCGATAACTGATGTAACCTGATCTCACTTTCAATAACTTTTAGGTCAACCAAAGGGTTACCTAATATTTGATCCACTTTACCGGAAATGTTTAAAAATTTTTCATCTCCAATTGTTGCGGACAATTGTTTTAATTGGATTTGTTCTTCATTGATATTGGCTGAAAAATCAAAAACAAGCGTACTTAACCGTGGCAAAGGAAATTTTTTATGTATTGGTACGGTAGTCTTTTCTTTAAAATATACCAGGTTCACATCTTCAAGCGCAAGTTTACCGTCTCCGCTCACATTGCTGAATCCGGCTAATTGAAAGTTAAGATTCATTTGAAGGCGAGTGTCCATTTCAATTAAGCCCGGAAAAACTTCAGATTGCAAGCTTATTCTCCAGGGCTCTGCAAGAGAAAATATTTTGAGATTGGCTTTTGATTCTGTTTTGATTTTTTCAAATGAATTCCGGGGAAGTTTCAACTCATTTATGTTGATAGTTATGTCACCGGATTGCAGTGAAAGTTCAGTCTCTTGCTGGCTCATCTTCAGGTTGGCGGTTATATTTTTGACGACCAACTCTTTCATATCTAAAGTCAGCGGTAGAACAAATTCTGTTGTTGCAGTATCTGGTGCTGTGGAGTCAACTTCTGCCAGGCTGAGCAAATCGTCAAAATTCCAATGAAGGTTTTTATCCTGAATCAAATTCAGGGAAGGATTTTCAATGACAACCTTTGAGATCCTGATCTCTTTTTTTAGCAGTGCAAAGAAATGATATTTTAAAAGTACCTTATCAACTTTAAAAAAATAGCTTGAATCGTTGATACCGGCGCTGGAATCCCCTCGCTCATAAACAATAACATTTTCTACCGAAATACCTTTAAAAGGATTTAACCAAACATCTCCAATCGTAACCTGCCGATTGATAGCCGTTTCTATTTGAGATGTCGCCAACGTTTTTAATTTTTCCGGGGGAAATAATTTTCTGGCGACAAGCAGGGCGACCAAGATAAAGGTTAATAAAATTATGAAACCTTTAATGGAAAATATTATTATTTTTTTTATCATTTGACCCGCTTAATTTATTTTATTTTTAAAGGTGGCGGGATAACTTGAATTATTCCAAGCGCGTTAATTCGCAATTTAAACGCAGAGACAGCAGAAGACGCAAAGTCCGCAGAGCGTTTTTATTGGTTGCCTTGCAGTCTTTGCACCTCGTGAGATTATTATTAATTTTTTAGTAGCTGCTCAATTATTCATTGTATTCATGTCATTCTGAACGAGGGAGGGGGGTGGTGATGTTGGGAAGTGAAGAATCTCGTATTATTTTATAAAGGTGTGGACGTTGGGGAGATTCTTCGGTCGCATGCTCCCTCAGAATGACTTTTTTTACCATGCTGGATAGTTACTTTTAGTACATGAGTAATTCAGGCTAAAACGTATTTTTCGCTAACTCTAACTGTGTAGGGCTGCCAATGTCAATCCAGACATCATCCGGGTCTTCATATTTGTGGGTGTAAAGATCTGTTTCTTGACAGAGCCATTCCATAAATTCTCCGACTTTGTCCAGTGGATGCCCTTCTTTTATGTATTGTTTTAATAGTCCAATTACCTCTTTGTGAAAAATGTACATTCCTATTGCCGCAAGGGTGCTTTTGGGGTTGTCCGGTTTTTCTACCAGGTGTGTAATAATTCCTTTTTCATTAATGGTGGGAATCCCCATTTTTCGCGCTTCTTCTTTTGTTTTCACATCATACACAGACAGGACGTTTTTGCCTTCATTAAAAAGGTCGAGCATCGGTTGAAGTGAAAAATTAAAAATATTATCGCCGCTAACCAATAAAAAATCGTCATCGATATTTTTCTGATTGATTACAAAATTAACATCTCCGATTGATCCCAATCT
>JADHVV010000214.1 GCA_016783825.1 Candidatus Zhuqueibacterota bacterium
GGTTTATTAATTCCAGCTTTTTTCAGTTTTGTTTTTAAAATACTCTGAACAGATTTAGCAGAGTATCTTTTTCCTTCTTCAAGGCTTTCGAATA
Source organism: Candidatus Zhuqueibacterota bacterium (assembly GCA_016783825.1). Lineage (GTDB taxonomy): Bacteria > Zhuqueibacterota > Zhuqueibacteria > Thermofontimicrobiales > Thermofontimicrobiaceae > Nigeripontimicrobium. The sequence continues at coordinate 95 of JADHVV010000214.1, forward strand.
ACCAGATTTTAGGTTTATAACTTCTATAGTAATCTCTTAAAATCGTTAAACAAGTTTTTCCTAAAATTGATGTTCTATCTTTCTTGCCTTTTCCTCCTTTTATATGAATCAGCATTCTGTCACTATCAATATCTTCTAATACACCGAATTAACCAGAATTCCCTGTTCTTCAATTGGAGCCAACAGTCCCTTCAAGGCAGATTGGGTTTCCTCAACGTTTTCGTTTTTAACCGTAAATCCAAAAATGCTGCCAGATGGATAAGTAATATTTCGTATAAATAATAGCGGTCCCGCCCATAGTTCGGGATTTTCAACAGGCAATAAAAGATCGGGTTTCCAGGTTATCTGGTGTCGGGGAAATTTTGCCGATAATCGCAAAGCCCGTTCGGCGATCACTAAAAACAACCCGCCGCGGATATCACCCCAGCTCGATTTTTCCAATTAAAACAAAATCAGCGACTGGTTTTTCAAGGGTTCATTTTATTTTACTCCGTTTCGGTTGTCAAAAAGTATTAATTTCAAGTTTATTTAAAAATCGTCTCAACACTGTCAATATTTTCATTCGCAGTTCTGATATTCTTTCAGGCATAACAGTTAAAGTATCTTCGTTGAAATAAGGCGCTGCTAAATATAGTTTACGGTTTATTTCCACCTGCATCCAGGGCGCGGTGTTTTTAAAATGAGACTGAATGATATAACCACCATAAAACGGATCATTGATTTTCACTTCACCTGGCTCCTCCTTGAATGCCGTGCGGAAACACTTTGCCATCAATCGCATCCATTCTGGCGGACAGGTAATTGTTCCCCGTTCCTTAGTGGGATTGCCATTCTCATCGCCTCTATTACTTAAACAGATAAGGGGTCTGGGTTGCTCAGGATTTTTATTAATAGAAGGTGAGTTTGCTAACATACTGTGGCAATCAAGAGCTAATTTTATTTTTCTATTACTCTGCAATTCATCCACTATTTTATGATATGGAAAATAATAATTTTGTAAAAGTATTTGAATCAACGGTTCGTTGGGAAAGAGTCCCTTTTTATAGACTGAGCATCGGTTTACAGTTGCGGTTTTTACAACACCATCAGGATTTTCTGGCGGTCGGTCTGAAGGAGCGCGATTTAAATCTACAAAAGCACGGGCGATGGATGTGTCAATATATGCCATGACATCATTCTGAAAAGCGTAAATTTTCCCTGTCAGCGCATCGCTGTCATCAAAGATATCCTTTTTTGTTAAGGCAACTCTTTCGCGAATTTCTGGCGGTATTTCGTCTCCACCGTGGGGAACTGAAATTAAAATTGGTAATTTTTGGCTCATTAATCACCCGAAGTATTGTTTTATTTATTAAAAAATTTGAACCCGATCATCTTGTAAATCAGTTTAGCAACGGCAAAGGGCGAGTTACGATCGGTTTCCTGATAAGATAGTTCTACAACATCAAATCCTATAACATTTTTTTGTTTGAAAATTTTTTGTAACAGCGATACGCCTTCATTCCATAATAAACCTCCTGGCTCAGGCGTTCCCGTACTCATAATAACGCTCCAGTCAAAAACATCGACATCGACAGTTAAAAAAACAGGATCGGGCAGTAGATTAAGCGCGGCATCCAGATCAAAATCTCCCTGTCGGAATTGACGCATGGTACATAAAGAAATATTTTCTTTTTTAACCAACGCCGCTTCCTTTGCCGAAATGCTTCTAATTCCAATTTGAAGCGTATGAGCTGTTTTTTCTCGAATTCTTGCCATCACACAAGCGTGGCTCAATGGACTGCCATCATAGCTATTTCTTAAATCAGCATGTGCGTCAAGCTGGATTACAGAAATCTGACCATACTTTTCCTGGATCGCTTTAAAATAACCGATAGTGATAGAATGATCACCGCCAATAGGGATGATAAATTTTTCTTGTTGCAAAAGAGATTGAGTTGTGTTATAAATTGTTTGAATCATGCCCTCGGGATTATCGGGGATAGCTGGCGGATAAACTGTCGTAATACCAATACGATAAGGCTCGACATCAAGGACTTCATCATATAATTCAAGATAACAAGAGGCGCCAAGTATGGCATCTGGCGCTTTAGCTGCTCCCGTGCCATAAGAAACGCCTCCTTCATAAGGGAAAGGGAGTATTACAACCGCTGCTTTCTCAAATAAAGTAAATTCCGATTCCAGTCCTAAAAATTGCTTTGAATATAATGTCATCGAGCTGCTTCCAATTTATTGATGAAATTAGACATTTGAGAAATAATATTTTTACGTTTGCGACTGGGACAAAGGTCTATAACATAAGCCGTTAACAGGGGAAAAATAACACTGTATTCGCCCCAAATTTGAATTAGTTTATCTTCATTAACAGAGCGATATTTTCCCCAGGTAACCGCCTCGCTAAAAGTACAACTGGAAAGACTGCCCTCACGTTCCACTGCGGTGCTTATTTGAAGTCCTCTGTCGGCTCCATCAAAATCAATTGATAGAATTTGACTAATTGTAGGACCTGTTTGTTGAATAAAATTTTTCGGACCTCCGCCTCCTAATTCCACAAAACTTGTTCCTCCAGAGAAAAAGGCAATAGCAGCAGAATCAAACACATCCTTTTGTGCAGATAGCTTAATTGGAAAACCTTCTCGATCTGTGCGTACAAAATTCATCGTGATAGAATGGTTAGCAAGAGAATCCCAAAAAACAGGCACACCTGCCTGAGAAGCTTTTACCAGAAAACTTTTCTCAGGGTATGCCGCTTTTTCAGCCGCCCACTGCCCTAAAAAATAATTTATTTCCCAACTGGATAAAAAGCTTTTAGAAAGCGCTTCATAATTATCTTTTACAAATTGTTGAATAATCTCGTCCTGGGCTTGCAGAGTTTCTTTTTCGCGGATACCAATATCGTAGATGCGGGTATCACCATGGCGCCTTAACAGATCATCGTCCCAATGCGGACTGATGGCTTTCACTGGAAGATCGAAAGCAAAATGAAGATCGTGATATACCTGGGCGCCAGTAGAGCAGATCACGTCAATAAAATTAGCTTCCAAAAGGGAAATGATCATTCCGCCCATGCCGCCAGCAACACCAGCCCCAGCAATACCCAGCCAGATGGTATCGCCATCATTGATCATATTTTTAAACAGTTCAGCCCCTCGAAAAACATTTCTTGCTTCAAAGGAAGTGCTTCCCATAAATTGAACAAGTTCAGGAATCGACATCTCTTTTCTGATAAGTCGGGGAGTTATGTCTGGTGCATTCTCAAATTGTGAATTGGACGTCATTGAATATCCTTCGTATCAATAATTTTATTCCAACAGCATTATCACACAAGCAATCACTGTTGTCCATAATCCATCTTTATGTCCTTTTGCCGTTTGTGCGATACTTCGACTTATAAATTGGCGATTTGAATCTGTAATATAAAGCTGTTTTCGTTCGTCCCAGGCTTTATCGGGATCCATCTCTATACCAAGAGTTGATGCCAGCATAGTAGCCGCCAGATCCTCCGCATAATCCGATGCCTTTTTCATTGTTTCGCCAAAACCATGATGTTCGCTGATATAGCCATACTGTTTCTTGTCTTTTGGCTGAGCCAAACCCAGTGCGGCTGCTATTAAACGATTTGGCTCGTTGGTGCTTTCCCGAGCCATTACGGTAAACGTTATTTGTCCTGGATTAAGAGTTTTAATACCTGCTTCTTTGGAGATGATTTTACAATCTGGAGGAAAGATACTCGATACGGAAACTAAATTGCATTTTTCTATCCCCGCGTCTCTTAAAGCTAACTCGAAGCTCTGAAGTTTGTTACGATGATAACCAACGCCTTTTGTGAAGAACATTTTTTTGGGTGTTAATTTATTCAATATTCAACTCCTCAGTTTTTTTATTAAAATATAAATCATTTTTAAAAACCGCTGAAGATACTGAATAAATATAAAAAAAGCAACAGTAATTTTATGGTGAGAATTTATGCTGATAGATTTTTTTGATCAAAAAAACTTACGCTGTTTTTTAGTCAGTTTCACCTTGAGACGAGGTTGTTGTTTCTTGTTCGGGTTCTTTCGTCTTTGCATCTTCTATTTTGTTTTCAATTTGATCAATTTTAGATTCAAGGTTTTTTACTTCTTTAATTAATTTAATTACTTCAGCATCGCTGTAAACATTTTTACCATTGTTTTTGATGACCTCGAAAGCACGAGCTCCTAATTCATCAAACTTATTGGAAATATCTCGATTCAAATTATATTGTTTTATTTTTAATTGTCCTACCGCCACTGCTTCCTGGGTTTTGTCACCAATGGTAACGGCAATATCTTTGCTTTTCTCTGCCACAGTCAAAGCAACTTTTGATGCAGTATCAGCGACAGTTTTTGCAGTTGCTGCTGTCGTTTCTTTGATAGATTTTGCGCTCTGTTCCAAAGTCTGCTTCACTTTTTCCCATAAATTTGCCATAACTATACTCCTTAACCTTACTATGATTAATACTTATTCTGTTTTTCCTAAAAACTGAATTGCTTTTTCAACATCATCTTTTTCACCCAACAGCGTTATTCGATCTTCTTTTTTGATGATAGTTTGACCATCGGGAATTATGACTTTTTCATTTCGAACAATTGCGCCTAACAGAACATTTTTTGGCAGTTTTATATCCAACAGCTTCTTGTTCAAAATAGGTGAATTTTCATCAATAATGATCTGTTCAATGGCGCCGCCACCAAGCTCCAGATCTTTTCTGAATTCTCGTAGTTGTTCTCTGTCAACCGTATCCTTATCTTCACTCAACTTTTCAATATCTTTGTCTTTCTCATCCAGTTGAGTGTGAAGGTTCTTCAATTTTTCAACAGTATTTTTGGTTTCTTCCTCAAGCGTTGCTTCTTGTTTTTCAACAAATAAGTGATAAACTTTAGCGCCCAGTTTGTTATTTTCTTGCTCAATTTCTTTTTGAACGTTATGACGTTCCCACTTAAGTTTCGCCAAACTCGATAATCCCACTGTCGTTTCAGAGATTGTTTCAATACTTTCTCCAAAAATGTTTTTTACTCGTTTCCAAAATTTCATATTGATCCTCCATAATTTATTTTAGGTTATTTTGTATCCGCTCAAAAACGCAGGGCAAAGATGCGACGCACTTAATCTCAACAATTTGTAAATAATTTGAAAATTTGGTATTATCGACCCAATAAAAGTGCGTCGCATCTTATTTAGCATGAATTATTGAACGGATACGCCAAAACATTAGAACAATATAAAAATTTTATCATACAAATTCAAGGACTTTTCTTTTTTTCAGTAATTACTCAGTTTTTCTTAACCGCCTGATACTAAAGTAATGAACCTGTCAGGCAAACTTTCTTACTCTTTTATTACTTTTATTCTTTCTTCTGCCGCTTTTAATATCTTATCTAACATTTGTGAATATGAAATATCAGCTAATGCCGCCATTTTAGCAAGATGTCCGTCCCAACACCAGCCTGGATTTGGATTTATTTCTAACAGTCGAGGCGTCTCGTTAACATCCAAACGCCAATCGAATCTCGCATAATCTCTGCATTGGAGTCGCTCATAAAGTTTCAAACAGCTTGCCACAAGATACCTATTTGTTTCATCTGGTAAATTTGCAGGTACAGACTTTATTTGCCAATAAGGAGAATTTGGCTCCCATTTTGCTTCATATCCACAAATTTTTGGCAACTCAGGCGGTAATGCAGAATAATCCTCTTCAATGATCGGCAAAACCAAGTAAGACTCCGGGGGATTCCCAATAATTCCTACAGTAATGTCCTTTCCTGTTAGAAACTGTTCAACAATAATCGGTTTATTGTAGCCAAACCTTTCTCTTACAAATAAAATTGCATTTTCTAACTCCTCGATGTTAAAACAAACACTATTTTGTGTTATGCCAAAGCTTGAATCACCAAAATTCGGTTTTACAATTACAGGGAATTCAATTTGCATTTCTATGAACGTAACATCTTCAGATTTAATCGTAAATGCATCTGGAACGGGGATATCTATTTCCTTTGCAATACCTCTTACCAATGATTTGTCATAACAATAAGCAAGACACTGCGGACCTCCACCTGTATATGGAATATCTAAAATCTCAAGCAGGGAAGGAATGTGCAATTCTTTAGAGGGATCGTTGTTATAACCTTCATCACATAGGTTTAGGACAAAATCAATTTTATTTCTATTATTTTGTAAATAATTAGTAAATGTATTATGTGAATCTACAAATGTAAAATTGTATTCTTTTAATTCAGATAATGCCTTTTTCAACTCATTAATAGTAATAAAATCATCTTCGTCAAATTTCGCATTAGGTTTAATAATATCAGACCTGTTAGGATCACCCATTAATATAGCAACAGTTTTTTCTATTTTACCTGGTTTCTTTATTTTTGTCCATTCTTTTCTTATTTCTGAAGTTACAAGAATACGCCTTGCCATCATCCCTAAATCTTGATTCCTCTGTGAATCGGGAACTAATTCTGAATGAAATTCTATACTGCTAAATCCAACTTTTTTAAGTAAGCTCTTACTGCTATCCTTTGTATATAGTCTTTCTGCGTAAAACTGATCTGCAATTACTCCTTTTTTTACATGAGTTATTACTTCTCGAGAAATCAATCTCTCTTCGTTTGATGACAAAGAACGTTCTCTACAGACAAAATACTTTTTATCTATCCATTCCCAGCTTCGAGGTTGAAAACTATTTCTCATATAATCGCCATCTGTCAAATCAATTAATACTTTGCCTGATGGACGAAGGACACGTTTCACTTCTTCAAGCACTCTGGTATCATCATTCATCGACTCGAAATAGCCAAAACTATTTCCGGCAATAATTACAAAGTCAAATGTATCAACAGCGAACGGCAACTTTCTTGCGTCACCCTCCCGAAAGAATACATTTAGCCCTTCTTTTTTATTAATTGTTTTTGCTCTGTTTATAAGATAATGAGACCTGTCAAGACCAAAGATATTAGTATAACCACGCCTTGCTAATTCTAAAGAATGCCTACCCTGACCACAACATAAATCTAAAACAACTTTTTCCTTAGAAAGATTTAATATGTCGATAAATTGTTCAACTTCAGTTTGAGTTATCGATAAATCTTCGACTACGTCTCCATCAGTTCTCAAATAATTAGCATTGAAAATCTCCCTCCACCAATCTGCTTTTACATAACTTTCAAGATTTTCAACAGGTCCTAAAAATTGAGACCAGCTAATTTTTTTAGTCCTTTTTGATCGGTTTTTAATATTTGATGTTGTCATATAA
>JADHVV010000215.1 GCA_016783825.1 Candidatus Zhuqueibacterota bacterium
CAGTTGAATCTTTGTTTTTTATGCAAAAGTTTTTTAATAAAGATCAATTACTATTACAACGAAAAGGCTGAGGCGAAGGCTAAGGCGGAGCAAGGTAGAAGATTAAAGGTTTAAGATTTTTTCCTTCGCCTTTGCCTCAACCTTCGCCTGCACTTTAGTGCGCTGGGTTACAAAAGCATTACATTGGTATGAATTATTATTTAAATAAATATTGCGTAGATATTTGGGAAACTGGTGGTTCACATATTTATTAAGACGCTATAAAAATTTGATATTTAAAATAATAAAAATTAGATTAAATGTCAAGGCAATTTTTTAACAAGACACATTTTTTTAATAATTCGCATTTTCATACGGAATACGATTTTGTAATCTGTGTAATTATTAAAAACAAATAAACTTCTTAAGAATCAGACTATTAAAAGATTGTTAACTAATATAATATTATGAAGTTATGAGAAATGAAACAAACCATCAAAATAATTTAAAAATCTTTTTTTACCACAATTATAATAAAAAAACATAAAATTCAATTAATTTAATATTTTTTACTTGCAATAAAAAATTATTTTTGTTATATTTCTAAAATATTTTTCCAGGATTTGCCTCACAAGTTCCCTCATCCACAAAATATCAGTCATTTTTAACCCGGTATCATTTATTGAAAAAATAATTATGTGTAATTTTAAAAAAACAGTAATTTCTCTGCTCTTTTTTTTTATGTCCGTACAGCTTATCTTTGGGCAAGAGCCAGCAAGCCGAATAGAAAAATTGCAGCTCGGTCAATTCAATAGCAGCCTTTCTTTGAGCGGATCTGCTTTTGGCACTGAAGTCTGGGGGCGTTACTCAAACGACAAATATTATCCCTGGTGCACTGTGTTTGAAAATCCTGCTTTTATTTCCGGAGAACGATCTCCCAAAATTTTGCTTCAATTTTCTCCGGCTCAAAATTTCGGTTTTACTCAACTTTCTGAAGCTTCCTCCATTTTTAACAAGGAAATTGATAAAAGCGTAGTCTCGTATAAGACGCAAGATTTGACCATTGGTTATCCTTCAATCAATTTAAAACTGAAAAGGAAATTAAATTGGCCTGAAGGGATGGTATTATTTCCGGTAAAAAATGTTACTGTTGGTTTATTATTTCATCGTTCTTTGTCCCTTTCGACACTTGTTGATTTTATCGGGAATGAAACATCTATTTCAACCGAACTCAGTTCAGGTGGTGTCAGTAATAAGGTAATTTTAAATAATTATTTAGATGCTGTAAACCGGTTTGATTATTTTAGCACAAGCACAAGCTTCATAATAACAAAACTACTAAATGAGAAATTTATTTCAGGGCTACAAGTGGAACGTTTATTTAGTGACTTATATATTGCCGGTAATTGGAACATTCAGGGATCGATGCTTTATAACGGTAAAGAATATTTATTTAATGATCCGGAAACTTTATGGCCAACTGATATTACACAAGATTATCATGGACATTTTAAGGGCGTGGGTTGGAAAATAAATTGGGGAGGGAATTTCATCATCAACTCCAAATGGATTTTGGATGGTACAGTAAGTTATGCTACAAATACAAATTTAAAAGGCAGGTTAACAGGAAACCGAAATATAATAACTGCATTAGCTCTCAGTGCATTGGGAAGCGGTGGTGATATTGACGAAATTTTAGTCGCCGATCAACTGAATCCTTCACAACTTACTTATACTGAAAATAAAAATTTGGAAGAACACACGGAACTAATACAATCTATGCCAAACCAGGTTAAAATTGGACTTCTCTTTTTAACCGGCAAATGGGGATTCTATTTATCCGATCGTCTCTATTTTGGAAGTTATCGCTTAAAGTATGGTACGGATTATGTCGAATTGATCCCTAAACACCGCCTAAAACTATATATTAATCGTGGTGGTTTTTATTCTAAATTAGGCGTCTTTTTCCTTGAAGCTTCTTCGCCTGTAACACAGGATTTATCCATTAACTCAGGACTTTTATCAGTGCCACTTTTTTGTTTTGGGTACAGCAGAAAAATTTCCCGGCAATTTATTTTTAACAGTACAATGGAAGTTTCGCCCATTCCAGGAGTAAATTTTGGTTTTCAATATCAATTTTAACAACATAACTCATATCAGGCGATTCGTTGGATTTACTCTGGCAATAATCCTTAGTTTGACTTTAAAAGGATTTCCCCAGGGAATTACCCTGGAAGTTTATCCAACCAAAATTGTAAATCAAAATGAAGCAGTGCAAGTGAGATGGATAGAGTCTATTGAAGCCACTTTGTATTTCGGCGTTTCCTCCGGTCTGTATAGTAATCACCTCGGTGTATCCGGTGCGAATATAATTGATTTTGTGCCTTCTTCAGAAGGACTGGCAGCCGGTATTTACTATTGTCGCATTTCAAATGGTTTGGTTCATTCCAGGGAATTTCCATTATATATTGAATCTGAACAAGCGCCTAATAGCCGTTCACCCGTAAACGGAGATGTCATTAATACTATTTCGCCTAAATTCGATTGGGATGCTGTTCCGGGAATTCCGTTTTATCATTTAATCCTTTCCGATCAAGCGATTACGATAACAGAAAATGATCTGGGCGAATTACAAATTGAAGGGGCAAATTTCATTTATTCGGCGATAACAGATCAAACCGAGATAGATTACGGCGCGCCGGATCCGTCCGGCTACTATAATCAAAGCAATGGGATTGTGCCTCCACTGCTAAATAGCAAAACTTATAACTGGGTAATTCTGAATAACTATGGCAACACCCCTGCGCTGACTTCCATTGTTCAGTCCGGTGTGCAAAGTTTCACAGTAAACGTGGCGGTAAATCTGCAAGCGCCATTATTGATTTCGCCCGGACAGAACGTTACCATTTCCAGCAAAGAGATTGAATTTTCCTGGCAACCTGTGAGTAACGCCCAGTCATACCAGTTTGAACTATTCGAACTAATTGAAGAGGATGGCTCTACTTCAACATTAACTGCCTGGCAAGTTGTTACAACAGCAACAAGTTTATCTCTGCCTGCTCGTATCACGCTCAAAAATAATTATTTCAAATGGCATGTGATCGCTTTTGACGCCACAGGTAAAGGCGTTGTTAGCCAGCGGAGAAGTTTTACCTACCTCGTTCCATTGGGACAATTAAATATTTTCACGTTCTTTCCTTCGGGAAATAATTTGGCACGAGTAAACGTGAATGTGAAACCAATCAACGGCAGTGGAGAAAATGTAGATTATTCGACTACCGATACCGGGAAACTGAATTTAAATCTCCAACCTGGAAGTTATGAACTTTTCTTTTCAAAAATTGGATTTAGAGATACGGTTCTCACCGCAGAAATTGATGTCAACCAGGTTTCCGAAAAGAGAGTTTACATGCAGCCGTTGACGCGAAAAGTAAGTGGTTCTATTACCAACCAGACCGGGGCGCCTGTAGCCAATGCCCGGCTTACAGCGATCGACCTTTTGCAGCGCCAACAAACAACCATGGTTTGCGACATAGCCGGGAAATTCCAGTTCCCGCTATCCGCCTCAATCTATGGACTTTTTGCAAGCAAACCAGGATATGCCGCGGAAGATACCATTCAAATCGACTTGATGGCTCAATCGGAAGTTCAATTAACCACGCCAATAATTCTAAAAGAAAATACAGGCAAATTAATTGGCAAAGTAATAAATGAAAATGGTGTCCCATTATTTGGCGCGGGGGTTCAAGCGCAAAACAATGAAACACAAATTTCAACTCTCTCTGACATGAATGGCGCCTTTCAATTGACGATTGGAAGCGGCAGCTGGAATTTATTTGCACAAAAGGTGGGATATAGTCAAGAAAGCCCGCGCACGTTTACCATCAATGAAAATCAAACCATTTTTTTGTCACCCGATCTGATCCTTAATTCAGAGGCAGCTTTGATTAGCGGGCTGATTTCTGATACGAACAAAGGATTAGACCAGGTAGAAGTGTCCGCTATATCGGATCAAGGCAATTCCTTTTCTACCCAAAGCAATGGGAAAGGGATGTTCTCCATTTCTGTTCCACCAGGTTCTTACGATTTATATTTCCATCGGGAAGGATATATTGACCCATTGCCGCAACATTTGGACCTGTTAGCAAATCAAAACATAAACGATTTAACAATAATAATGCTTCCTGCCTTGGCTCGGGTAACCGGAACAATTTCGTCAAACAACCTTCCTCTGCACAAAGCCATTATTTCTAATGGAAGCGCTTATGATACATCGCGCATCAATGGATTTTATGATTTAAAATTATCACCAGGGACTCATCAGCTTTTTGTATCAAAAGCCGGTTACTATCAGCCTGATGTCCCACAAATCAGTCTAAAGTCAGCAGAGATATTAGCAAACTTAGATATTGAATTATTGCCCAAGTCTGCCATAATTAAAGGCAGAGTAATTTGTAATAACCAAACAGTGCCCCATGCATTGATCAGGGCAATTCAGAACGTTGACACATTAACGACCTTTTCCGATACAAATGGTGAATTTATATTTTCGATAGCGCCCGGAACCTGGCAACTTCTTGCTATTAAAGAAGGGTACCAGGAAAGTAGTTACCCAAATATTGCTGTCCAACCGGAACAAACACTTCAGGGCATTGAAATTATTCTCGTTGCAAATTCAGGAATTATCAAAGGTCAGGTTACTGATTCTCAAAACAATAAACTGGCTCAGGCTTTTGTTGTTTGCCCGGAACGTGAAATCCAGGCTATTACAAATAACGAAAGCAATTATACTTTGTCTGTGAGCCCGGGCAGTCTTTCACTTTCTGCATATAAAGATGGATATAGTCAACAAATTGCCGACGTTGTGATCAGCAGTGGTCAGACAAAAACGCAGGATTTCATTCTTTATAGATATGGCACTGTTTTGGGAAAAATTACAGATCCAACAGACACGCCGATACAACAAGTGGAAGTGTTAGCAATTCAGGGCAGCGATAGTTTAAAAGATTTCTCCGATTATACAGGGGAATATCAACTGAATTTATCAGAAGGTACTTATACTTTACAAGCGGATAAATTAGGTTATGCAAAAATTCAACAGCAAGTAACATTACAAAATGGTCAACTGCTCACAAAAAATTTTGAATTACCATTTAAGCCGGAAGAAATTGCCCAACTCTCCGGTCTCGTTTCAGTGGATGATCAATTTTTTCTTCCCGGCGTTTTGCTCAAAGTCAGCGGAAGAAAAAATAAAGAAGTGTTAACCGGTTTGAACGGGGATTACTTAATCGAGAAACTTGAAACTCAATTCGGCTACAACTTGTTGCCGATCAAAAACAGGTATTTTTTTACACCGCAATATCGCAGCTATTCACCGCTATCAGAAACGAAAACGGAGCAGGATTTTGTCGCAACACTCTACGGCGACTTGAGCAATAACCAGGAAGTGAGTTCGTTTGATGGCTCGCTCGTACTACGCATTGCAGCAAGAAAAAATATCGCACCGCATTTTACATCTTTCCCCCGGGACTCACTCGCAGCAGATGTTAGTGGAAATAAAAAAGTAAGTTCTTTTGATGCTTCATTAATTTTCCGTTATACTGTTGGACTGATTGATAAATTCCCGGCTCAGGAAAAATCGGTTCTCCCAAAAACAAAATCAATCTGGCAGGAGCCATTTATTGTCCGCTATGAATTAGAAAAGTTGAATAAAGATACAAACAGGCTGATAGTTTTTGGCTTCGAGTTACCCCATTTTTATTCTTTAGATGTTACATTAAAATTTCCGGCAAATGCGTTTGAGCCAATTTCTGTTAAGCCTTCAACCGCGCTTAAGCCAATGTATGGTGAATGGACTTATTTTAACGAAGAATTATTTATCGCTTTCGCAGCTACGGAAAAAATCGCTTGTACTGATACGCTCTTTTCGATAGATTTCCAATCGATAGGTGAACAAACAGATAATGATTTGGATGAATTGTTCAGGCTGCAACTCCTGTTGGATGAAGGCGAAGTTCCCATCTCAATAGAGAGAAAATCTTTGCTTCCCGACCGGTTTTTTATTTCACAAAATTATCCAAATCCATTCAATAATAGTACTATATTCAAAGTTTGGCTTCCTAAAATATCAGGAAAGGAATTAAACAAATTACAAATAGAAATATTTAACATACTTGGTCAGAAAGTAAAAACTGTTATTAATCAAAAAACGAAACCGGGCTATTATTCATTCCCATGGTCGGGTGATACGGACAACAATGTACCCTTAACAAGCGGTTTGTATCTTTTGCGAGTGAAATACGCGCAATATTACCATGTAAATAAAATGATATTAACCAAATGATTCCATAAAGCTATTGTTTTGGATTTCAACACATAATGGTAAAAACGCTTTACTAAACCTTGAGAAGCTGGTAACTATCGTCTATCTCAGATTAACGGATAAGGAATTTCTGTTTTAAGCTAACTTTAATAAATAAGTACTTTGAAGTTATTTTTTATTATCATCTCTTTTTACATCCCCCCTTTATCCCCCCTTCAAAAGGGGGGAATCGCTAAAAGTCCCCCTTTGAAGGTCAAAGATGCCCAAAGGGTAGGGATTAAGGGGGATGTTTTGTTTGACTTCAGGATATTCTTTTGGCTTATCTGCTAATCTGGATTTACAATGAAATCATGTGATGTTATATCGTGCGATAAGGAAAAGTTTAGTAAAGCTGTCTGATACTCAAAACTCTAATCCATAAAGAATAAATATAATGAAAAAAAATCGATTTACCATTTTAATATTATTGTCTGTTTTACTGATTCATAGTTCAGAAGCCCAGACTCAAAATGTGAATGTTACAATTCCCAACATCAGTACCTCTGCCGGGAAAAATGTAATCCTGGATATTCAAGTCAGCGACTTAACTGGTCTGCAGGTTTATTCGGCTGATTTTACCCTGGCTTTTGATTCGAATTTGCTGCAAGCTTTGGATGTAACCAGCTCCGGTACAGTTTCAGCGCCCTGGGGAAATCCAACAGTGAATATCTCCCCCGGACAAGTGGTCGTTTCTTTAGCCGGTGTTGATCCATTGGCAGGAAGTGGAAATTTAGTTCGTATCAGGTTTCATGTTTCGGATAATGCTTCCAATGGCGACAGTTCGGATCTGCTGTTTTTGAATTTCAAATTCAATGATGGTACACCCCAGGCAACAACTCAAAACGAAACCTTCACAGTTACAGGTGATTTGGATCCACCACAAATAACGAGCGGCCCAACCGTTGTGGAGAGAAACTATTTTGATGTCAAAATTAAAATTGACACTGATGAGCCTTCGGCGGTAATGATGCTGTACGGTGAAACTACATTTTATGGACAGGGTGT
>JADHVV010000002.1 GCA_016783825.1 Candidatus Zhuqueibacterota bacterium
CTGTATAGTTACATTATAATATTTAAGGAATACAGACTATGCCTGTATAGTTACATTATAATATTTAAGGAATACAGACTATGCCTGTATAGTTACATTATAATATTTAAGGAATACAGACTATGCCTGTATAGTTACATTATAATATTTAAGGAATACAGACTATGCCTGTACAGTTACATTATAATATAAGGAAATACAGACTGTGCTTTTATCGGGAATCCAGGGGCTGGGTTGTTTCGATGATTTCTGTTAACTTAATGACATTGAATAGGTAAGGACAAAAATTGATTAATGTGAAACAACTTTCTTTAGCTTTTTAACCAAATAATTGTTAAGGCTCTCACTTTCAACAAAGGCTAAATTGCGAGGGCTTGATGCAATTCTGGCCCTGTACGCAGTACAAATTTGCCAGAGTATTTCTTATTTGTTAGATTGGTAAAGGTCGTTTATCTTCTTTATAAATATCTATCCACTCTTCGAGTAATTCCGTAAGCTCCCGATATACTTGTATCTTTTCATCTCCATGACAACATTTGCCGATCCACCCAGGAATGGACCCGACATAACAAATATCTTCTTCAGACCATTCTACTATTTTGAGATATCGATCTCTTTCTTTCATTTTTGTACTTCCCGGATTTATTATTTTGCTATCTTCTCTAATTTCCAATCCGTCACTGCTCTTTCTGAAGTATCAAAATTTATTCCAATCAAATAAATATCCCGATCTAACGCCTTGTATTTATTTGAATACTTCTTCTCTTTGATCTGCTTAATTGCCTGGTCTGCTGTCTGGTTGCATTTTAATTCAATGATATAAACTTTGTCAGGAAATTCGGCGGCAATATCAATCCTGCCAATACTGGTTAATACTTCTGTCTGTACTAATACACCCGCGGCAGAAACCATGAGATAAAATATTGTGTGATAATAAGATTCATCCTGCCTGGCAATATGTGTATAAGGAATTGAGGCTAAAATTGAATTAACAACATCAATGAATTCTTCGATTTTTTGCTGCTGTAAAAATACTGCTATCAAACGATATCTATCTTTCAAGGAAGGAGATCGTATTTCAACAAGAGACGAATAAATATAATCTGTAAATGATGTTTTAACTTCTTGATTTGGATAACCAAGTGAATAAAAGATACCATCAAATTTTTTTATTGTAATATAACCCGTTTGAAAAAGTAATGCTTCCAGGCGCAGATTATCCAGATCATAAGTGGTGAAGCTATGTTCATGTAAATTTAAATTCTCAATCTCCGGAATTGGATAATTATTTTCTTTTATCAAATTTACTAAAAACGATGGCGTTCCGGTTTCAAACCAATAATTTTTAAATTCTGCTTTCTTCAAAGCATTTAAAACTGAAAACGGATTATAAACTTTTTTTCCTTTATGAGTAAATTGATAACCATTGTACCATGTTTGTAATTGATCTTTGCATTGTTCATAAGGAATCGTCTGCGTGCCAGATATTTTTCTAATATAATATTGAAAATACTTTTCCATTTCATCTTCGGTGTAACCCAACATCCCGCTGAATTGTGGCTGCATGGATAAATCGTCCAGGTTATTCAAATCCGAAAAAATACTCACCCTACTAAATCTTGAAACTCCTGTAATAAAAACCATTCGCAAAGCGCCGGAAACATCTTGCTCTTTTAAAACACCAAAAAATTGCTTTAATACGTCTCGATTTTCTTTGGCTATTTTTAGATCATTTTCACTTTTTCCAAGATGATTTATTAATGGTTTATCATATTCGTCTATTAGAACAATTACATCTTTCCGGTATTTTTCTTGCAATTTTATTATTAATTCCACAAAACTATCAGGAATCATTATGGACTGTAATGAAATTTGGTATTTTTTTCCGATTGCAATTACTAAATTTTCCAAACTCTTTTCTAATAAAGATGGCGTTTTTGAATTAATACCATTAAAATCAACTTTGACCACCGGGTGATTTTCCCACTGCCAATTTGTTTGTTCTGCAATCCATAATCCTTTAAACAAATCCTGGCGACCCTCAAAAAGATAGCCCAATGTGGAAACCAAAAGAGATTTTCCAAATCGACGCGGGCGAGACAAGAAATAAAAAGCTTTTGGTGCACGAACAAGTTCATGTATGTCTTTGGTTTTATCGACATAAATGAAGTTTCTTTCGATCATATCCTGAAAATCCTGAATTCCCAGTGGCAAAAATTTTTCATCCATGGTTGTTCTCATTTTTCTGAGGTCAGACCTCGTAAATAGGTAATAAAATAACAAGGATTTTTTGACAGTTTCGATTAATTTAATAATTGATTTTAATCATCAAGAACTCACCCCCGGCCCCTCTTAAAAAGAGAGGGGAGTAACATATTGAATTATAAATAGATAATCCTTTTTAAGTCTTTTAAGCCCCCTTCTCTTTTTAAGAGAAGGTTGAAAATGCCCGCCAGGGTAGGGTTTTGGGGATGAGTTTTAAATAGTAAATGCTGAAAATTTCAGTTTTTTCGTTTGTCTGAAATCTTAAAATGTCAAATTTTCTTGCAACCTTCAATAAAATAAGGGATTGTCGTTATTAAAAATTCCTTGGTTTACGAAGTCTGGAGTAACAAAAAACAATCAAATTCGCACTTGTTAAGATTATAACTTTTTACCTGGATAACGGACACGGATTTTATTTTCAGTAACCACAACAATACAACCCTTCCATTGCTCGACATTTTCTGTTTTAAAAAGAAATTTAATTTTTTTTGACAATGCCAGACGACCTGGTTATCGAAGCCTTACTAATAAAATACCGAAATGTGTGCCAGGAACAAATTTTCGAATGTCAGAAAAGTCCCAATCTTGTGTTATCAAAAAACGTTGATTTTTTTGAGCAATTTCCCGTACGATATCATCCTTACTACCTGCATAACCTTCACTGTGAACCGTATCAGCATCGTGTCCCAATTGAGACAAATTATGAGCTATACTGACAGGCAGATTTTCATCTAACTTGATCTTCATGGCAGACTCGGTATGTTCAGTATCGGCAAATCTTCTTCAGCAGAAATAGCAGCAAAAACAATTGCCGCCCGCACATCTTCTTCCTTTAATGTCGGAAAATCTTTTAGAATTTCTTCAGTTGTGGCGACTTCTGCCAAACTTGCCAGAATAGTACGCAAGGTCACCCGGGTCCCCAAAATGACGGGTTCACCGCCACAAATCCTGGCATCACGTTCAAAGTACTGGTCAAAATTCATTTTGTTGACTCCTGCTTCATTCCACATTTTTTTATCTTGGCGTAATGTAGAAATTTATACCAAAACAGTCAAGACAATTTTGTTTCATTTTAATTTTATAATTCTATGACACACTCCCAAAATACACATACATATCTATTGCCTAAATCGTTCAAACTTCAAACTTGAGTTTTATTAAATCTTCTTAAATTTCCCAACCGGAATAATCCGCTCGTATAAACTATCACCGCCATGGGTGTATCGCGGCGAATCCTTAAACGAATACCCTGTTTTTTCAACAAATCCATGATCACTGGAAAGATAGAAATTTTCGTCTTTTTTTAATTGGGCGAGGATTGGGAACAGGAAAGATTTTAATCGTTCCATAAATTCAGCGAACACATCGGCGATGTTGCTTTTTTCCGCATGAATTTTTTCATCCAAAAAATTGATGATGTAAAAATGGGGTTCCTCGTTGTTGGTTAAAAAATGTTCCTTAAATTTCGATTTATTATATTCACGTTCCACACATTTCATGAATGGTATTTGTTCCTGCTCGAGAAATTGGTAGTATGTTTCGGTATCCGAGGGGATTAGCGACAGGCAAAAATTTTCTTCGACTAAAAAAAGTCCGGCTTTCTCGCAAAGCTGGTCTATTAATAAATTATAAAAATCAGCACGCAGACCATCAATAATTATAAATTTTGCCGCTTCATTTTCCACGATCTTTTTAACCTGGTATGAGATAAGATTGCGATCTTTTTCCCAGGTTGGTAACTTTACTAAAAAAGTATTCTCCAGTCTAATAAGGCGATCACGAATGGTTGTGTCAAAAAAATGAGTAAAATCACCGGGCAAATACTGCTGCTGTTCATTGATACGAACCAGTTCCTTTGACAATAGAAAAAACCCGTTCTCTTCCACCGCAAAAGGCAGAAATTGTGCATAAGATTCAGGGATTGCCAAAGCTGTTTTATATAACGCACTCAAGGTCAAAAAATTTTTCAGAAAAACTGATTCTTCGGATGAGTCCGTAAGCTTTTTGACCACTTCCATCTCGTCAAACGTGTTCATCTTTTTATAAACTGCAGCAATTGCCTGTTTCCGAATTTGAGGGAATCGATGCATGCTGCAAAATAATTGGATAATCAAATCGATTGGTAAATTTTCCAATTTTAAAAATTCAAACAGCAAAAGGATATTCTTCTGCGACAAGCAATCGAATAAATCCTTTTCCCTGGGTAATTGTTCGACGATGTTTTTTATCCCTTTTTCATCCAGCGAATCCTGTTTAAATCCGGGGATACTCACATTTACCTCTTTTAACAACATGTACAAATATCCGGCGATAATTTTATCAATCGCCCTTTCGATAGTCTCGCCAGGAAATAATTTTTCGATTTCGCTTTTTACAAAAGTTGGCAATTCCAAAGATGGTTTTGATTGAACATTCTCAACAGGATTTTTAATTGAAATATAAACTTCACCCGAAGGCAGTGAGGCTTCATCCAGCCAGCCATAAAAAATCTGTTTTAGCTGGGCTGGCTGGAATTTTCGTCCATAGAGCATTTCGGTTAAATCATCTAAATTTTTATCCACAAAAATAATATCACCGGAAAGCGCTTCATTCAGTCCCGAAATTGTGTGCGGATTAATATTTTTTTCCAATTCAGTAATGGAAGGAAACGATGATAAATCCATGTTAAGAAAATATTCAAACTGATCGCTGCTTTTTACATCCCGCACCTGGTTAGCCGCTACTTTGTATTCGATGATCTTATTATGGTTTTCCTTTGATTTAATCGCGGTTAAATATTCTGTTATGCCCGAATTGATCCGCTCCACCAGTTCATCCCTGGTATATTTTTTTTCCAAATTCCCGGTCTTTAATTGACAGGAACACACTGGTTTTGATTGCAGCTCGCGGGAAAGATCACGAAAACAGTTTACTGCCAGAATTGAATTGAAAATATTTTCAATTCGGATAAAGTCGTTTTTCACCGAGATCAATTCGATCTCCGAAAGATTTTTAAGGATTTTAAATTCGCTTGAATTTTTTAGGCTGTTAATTTCCTCATAATAATTTTTAGGATATAATTTTTCATGATATTCAGAATAAAGTTCCCGGTAAGACATTTTAAATTGTTCAAAATCAGAGAACAATGTTTCCAGTCCAAATCCTCCAAAACCGGATTCAAAAGATTGAAGTTTTTCAAGGAGTTGCTCAAAGGAGTCAGACAATCCCCTATTTTCTATTACTTGTGGAATTAATGGATGATTCGCATATTCATAAATAAAAACAATATGCTGTAAATTCGCGTTGTCGATGTCGTTAATTTTTTCAAAGGAAATCACTGCCCCTTGTAAGACAACTTCCGATTCAAAAAAATTCAGTAGCGATTCAATCCCCTTTCCTGAAGGCAGGGATCGTTTGATGTAGCTCATAACTTCTTTGAGATAGTTTAGGGACTCCAGGTAGTTTTCAAAAGTCCGGTTAGAAAAGGGCAATGTATTGCTGAACCGTTCCAGCAGTATGATTTTATTAGGTACAATATCTTCGTTTCTCTCTTTAAACTCCACCAGGTTTTCCCACACCTTTTCTTGTCCTTTTAAATGGAGTTCACTGTTTTTGATACTACCAACCAACGGCGTTAGTTTGAAATATTCTTTCAAAAACAATTTGGAAACCTGTTCCCCCGGGGTAAACAAATCCGCGTTCTCAATGACAGTTACCGTAACCTGGTTCTGTTTTATCGCCCTGTTTTTATAATAAACCTGGATAAATCCGGCTGCAGATAACAGGTACAACACGAAAACAAATTGCGGCTTTGTGCAGCCAAAAACTGACTTGCGATATTTATCAAATAAATGGTTGTAACCCGGATTCTCATCCTCAATCGTTTTTAGCAAGTCACGAACAAAAACAGATTGTTCAGGATGCGGTTCAATAATTATTTCAAAGCCGACAATTTTTATCAAATGTAACTTTTCCACCAAATTTTTTATCAAAGATTTCATTGATTCCGATGACACAGCAAAATGGCGCCCGGTTAAATTTTCATTGATGTAATTGATGACCTCGTTAATTGAAGTTAGCGGCGGCTCCGAAATAATGGGTTTAATTTTTTTATGTTCTTCGTATAATTGAGAAAGTATTCTGTCAGTCAATCGTTGTTTGAGTTGATTGAAATCAATGATGATCCGGGCAACCTCTCCAAAAAGGTCTTCATTTTCATACACCAGCAGAGATGGAGAAAAAAAGGATTCAATAAGAATGTTAAACGCCTCGTCCTTAAGATCACTTATGCGCTGGCAAATCGCAGACTGCATGTCGCCCAAAAAATCCAGATTCTCGTTTTGAATATTCTGATAAGTATATTGTTCCGCATAATATTGGCTTATTAATTTGAGATTTTTCTCGCTAATAATAGTTGGCTGCCAATAAACAAAGGACTGTTTGAATCGATCAGAAAGCGCAGCAACCTGCTGCCACAAGTTTTCTGTTTTTTCTGATCCAAACACGGGGTAACCAAGAACAATAACATATTCAACATCGCCTTGATTTATTTTTTGTTCCCACGATTGAAGCATGTCCGTTGTGATTCTTTCCGGCAAAGCAAGCGTGATTAAAAATTTTCGGGGCGTCTCCTGCCAGGGACAAAAATCTACTACCTGGTTATCGTAAAAATTTTGCAGCGGCAATCGGTTATTTGTACAGCGCTGGATCAAATGGCTGATCGCCTTTTTTTCAATATTGACAATTCGACCGAAATTTTTATTGACTTCTTCTTGAAAGCGATCTAAAACAGATTTTTCAGGGGAAATAAGATAAATATCATTATAACGTCCATCAACATCTTCTTTTTTGATGTAAGTGAAGGAACTCATTAATTTATTCAGGATGTGCCGAATGAAATTAATATTCGCCTCCTGCTCAAGCTGGGAGATGCCCTTGCCTGTTAGCTCGGCAAGTTTACCAATGGTGAGTTTTTTTAATCCCGGCGCGATTTCAGTTAAAATCAAAATCTTCACAAGGGCATACGCCACCTGTTTTTCTTCATGAATTTCTACGCTTTCCTGTTCCTCACTCTCCTGAAAAATGAGCGGAACTTCTTTAACAAAATTTTTATAAACCTGGTCAACAAAATCGTGCGTCGCCTGGTTTTCCTGAATCTTATCAAAGAAATTATCAAACACTTTATCCGGGGTAATTAAAACATTGGCATTTTCCTCGATGTAGGGAACATGAGTTTCAGGATCGACGGCGTGTAAACTATTATAAAAGAATTCCACCATGCCCCGCGCTTTTGAGAACAGGTTGGAAATACTTTCCAGGTAGTAAACCGTTGCCGGGTGCACAGGATAAATATTGTAGAATTCTTCAAAGTTTAATTTCCAGGTTGGAAAATAATCTTTAAACTCGGAATACACATTGTTTATTTCCTGGCGGCTGTTCTCTTTTTTGATGGAAAGCCGTTTTTCGAGCAGCTCTTTGATATGGGTGGTGGACAAATAAATGCGGTTATTGAAACGATCCCTGATCTTATTCAACGACAGTTCCGAAGCGCTGGATATTTCTTCGATGTCTTCCTGCATGCTCAAAACCGTCCAACAGTTCAGTGGTAAATTCCATTCCCCGAGAAACTGTAAAAACCGGACATCTTCGCTATTAACATCAAGCTCTGATCTTGACCGCAAAAATTCAGAAACTTCATCAATGAGCAGTAAAACCCCGCCCGGGAAATGCTGTTGTATTGATTTTTGTATGATGATATAAAAATCTTCCCGTGAAAAGACAGGTGTAAAGGATAAATTTTTATTTATCAAAAATTCCCGTAAACAAACAGCTTGTTCGTCTGCTGATTTATTTTTATATATTTCAAAAAATTCATCAACTAAATCTTCAGATACAAACGTTTTAAAATCTTCAATAATTTTATGGCTGATGGATGATGGAAAACCAATTCCTTTATTCAAGAGTTTTTTTCGTATCGAATCAAAGACAGCGTTTTCAAGCGAAATATCCTGGGTATAACTCGTTAATGAAACCGGCACAGCTAAAATCTCACCGGGGAAAAAATCTTTTTCAAAAGGAGAAATTTCTGCTGAGATGGAAGTCAAATTTTTAAACAATTTGATGTTTTCTGAAATCGCTGCCAAATAAGCCAATAAATGACTTTTCCCCGAACCATAACTGCCTTTAACAATGAATCCGGCGTTTTGTTTTTGAGCGATTTTTTTAATAATAAGAGAAATACCAAACAGCACCTCTTCCGTCAGGATGAATGTGTCATAAATTTTATCCTGCAAACTTTTCTGATCATAATTATATAATTCATTGATTTTAATGACTGTTTCAATTTCCGGTATTTGGATCAGGTCTTTGATTTTTTTCATTGTTTTATATTCGTGTTGGGATTAAATTATTTAGCTTGATTTTCCACATGTTTTATTTTTGTAAATATATTAAAAATAAGAATATTCTGCAATAGTAATTTTGAATCTTTTCATAGAAGCAATGTAAAAGATGCGACGCACTTACAACCGTAATAAACCTAATTTTAAAATTAAGAGTAATTGACAGGACTAAAGTGCGTCGCATCTCTCTTATTATAAATACAATCGAACTTTGCGAACCTGCTGTTTAACCTAATTCCTTAAATTTCAGCCTTTTGTATTTTCGAACTTCCTGTTGGGTTCGGAAAATATCGCCAAATATCATTATTAAAATTTTCCGAATTGAGATCAGTTTATCGCATTTAATGAAAATAGCTTGTTGTTATTTTTTTCCGCGTGGTTTTTTGATCCGTGTGGGAAAGTTTGTTTTTGTTAAATTCGTATTAGCTTTTCGACAATCTCTTAATCGCCCCCCAAAGTTGTTTCGCATCAGGATTTCTTTCTAACAAGTCCAAAAAATGCTCAACGACTTTTTGCTCCTGGTTGGTTTCCCGGGCGGATTTTATGACCATTGTAATGAAACTGGGAATAAGAAAATTTTTCAGTGGCATTTCAAGAAAAATGGTTAATGCCAAATCATATTTTTTCCATTTGTAATAGACATACCCCAATCGGCTTTTGTGAAATAAATTGTTTTCTTGTTTTAGAATTTCTTTGTAATATTTTTCTGCCTTGTCAAATTTATTTTCTTTCAAAAACTTTTCAGCCAATTCTTTCAACACGAACGGTTCATTTTTGGATGTTGAATATTTTATGGACTTTTCCCACTGCTGCGCTGAAATGTCTTTTAATTCGGTTTGAAATTGTTTCTTCTTGGAAATGTATTGTTGGGGCTGGTTACTATGATTTATTGCGTAGTCGATTAAATCGAGAGCTTTATCATTTTGTTTTAAAGCTTTTTTGATCAAAAATCCCAGGTAATTCAATTTAGGATTATCATATAATTTGATTATTGTCTGGTCGAAAAAATAATTTGCTTTGTCATACTGTTTTAACCGATAATACTCATTGGCAAGCCGCCAACCAACATGGGGATCTTTTTTGGTAAAATAGAGGTTGTTAAAAATCTTGAGGGCTTCTTTATTCTTTTTCATTGCCACTAACAAATCACCTTTACGACTCAAGAAAAAGAAATTTTGCGGATCCTTTTGAAGAATTTTATCTAAAACTTTTTGAGCTTTATCATAAGCGCCTTTTTTTAAATAAACATCAAACAGGGCGCCACAAACGTACTCGTCATCCGGATGTTGTGTTATTAACTCTTGCAGTAATTTTTCTGCTTCGTCATATTTTTTTAACCAACTAAGCTCTCGAATTTTCCGAAGATCTAAAAATGATTTTTTCATTTTTATTTTATTTTTATTTTGGAAGTTATCTGAAAAGTTACATGAAAATTAATATAACTAAAATTAGATACATTTACCCAGCTTATGAGTGCAGTTGCCACGAAATATAACTCATAGTGAGTACACAGGCACAAGCACTTCTCGCTCCGTTTTTCGGCGTCCTCGAATACTCTCTTCGATCGTCTTTAGCACGTTCGCCGCATAATAGCGTGTACCGCACTGAGTACATACTCCCGCAGATACACTTTCAATCAATACTCATTATTTCTTTGGCTATTGTAGATAATTATTGGACTTTTATCTTCTATTTAGACCATAATCAGGATGTCTGCGCTGGTGCTTAACTACTGTAACTCGTAGCGTATCGTTATCCAAAACTCTGAAATAGATGACATAAGGGAAGCGTTTCATTAACGATCTCCGAACATTGGATTCGACTGCCATCCATCGAGTTGGCATTGATGCGATTCTCAAAATCTGCCGCTCAAATTCATTGAGAAATTCCACTCCTAATCCAGGAGAACACTCGTTATAATATTTAGTGATCTCACGTAATTCACGCTCAATTGCCGGATGATATTCAATCCTCATTCTCGCAGCCTGTCCATTAATTCTTTGTGGGATAACGGTGTCACTTCACCCCTTTCAATTTCCCCATCCCGTTGTTTTGCAAGGATTATTGCATCCTCATCAGACATTTCAGAAGAAAGAATATATGGATCATCAAGGCTTTCCCATATTGTCTCGGCAAGAATTGCTCTATCGCGCGAACTAAGTCGCAAAGCTTCACTGGCTATCTGATCAATACTCATAAATCATCCTACATGAATAGTTATTATTAATGGTCTAATAAACAAATTCACCTGCGCTGGTGGTAAAATTGATTTATACTTTTTCCAGTTATTCATCTCTTTTAAATGGTTTGAAAGAGGAATCACTTTATTAATTTTCATTTTTTACGTGGTTTTCAGTAAAATACTTACCTTCAGCTATTTGTCGTTCGGCTATTTGTACTTTCTGTAACAGCGCAAGTTTATCAATTATTGCCTGATATTCGACAGCGTCGATTAATACAGCGGAACTTTTCCCGTGTTGGGTTAATACTAATGGTCTTTAGTTTCTTTTATTTGCTTAACAATATTGGCAGCATTTGCCCTAAACTCTGACAAAGATTTTATATCATTTTCAAGATTGTTTTGTCTCATATTCACACCCTATCTTGTATTTCAAAAAGTACGTTTAAAATACATAATATTAATCAAAATGGCAACATAAAAATTAGGTAAGCAAAAATTTAATGTTTGATTATAGCGTTCTAAATATTTCAATCCAACAACCCAACCTGGATAAACCAGAATAGATATTTACGCCATTGCAGCCGACACTTACGCACAGAATATCGGGAATGCCCACCGCGGCAAGCCTAAAAAAAATGAATCGCTATTTACGCTAATTAAAAATCAAAATAAATTAGCATAATTTGCAGTTAAAAAAACTTTACTTGTAACACTACAGAGCATGAAAAACAATTAACCCGCTATCAATTCCAACAATTCCTTGCTGGAAATTTTACCGCTCAGATCACTGCCCTGTAATAAACTATCCGCCAAATCCCGTTTTTGGTTATGCATTTCCACAATTTTTTCTTCAATCGTATCCTTTGCCACCAAACGGTAAATCGTAACAGGACGTTGTTGACCAATTCGATGCGCGCGATCCGAAGCCTGGTCTTCCACTGCCGGATTCCACCAGGGGTCCATGTGAATCACATAATCTGCAGCTGTCAGGTTCAAGCCCAATCCTCCGGCTTTTAAGCTGATAAGGAAAACATCGCCTTTACCAGCCTGGAAAGAATCTACAGCAATTTTACGTTGTTTGACCGGGGTGCTGCCATCTAAATATTGATAATGAATATTTTGTTCGTCAAGGTAAGCGCGTATTAAACTAATCGGTATGGCAAAGTTTTTGTTGAAACTTTCCAGGGAACTCAGCAGCCCCGGGTTGATAAATCGAAATAAGTTCCACAATTCTCCCAAGTGATTTTCAATCGGGGTTCCGGTAGTGAGCAATTTGAATTTTGCCCCTAATTTCATCGCGGCTTGTGAACGCTTGGTGAAAAAATTCTTTATTGCCTGGGCTTCATCCAATACGACCATTTGCCAGGGGACAGGTGCCAGCATCTCACTTACCTGACTTTGTTGCAATAAACCATAACTGCATAATATGACATCAAATTTACCCGCTTCATCCAGAATTTTTTCCCGATTGTTGCCGCCGAACTGAACCACATTCAGCGTCGGGGCGAAACGGTTGGCTTCCGCTACCCAATTAAAACAAACAGAAGTTGGCGCAACTACCAAACTGGGGCCATCCGGGGCATGTTTTAACAGCATTGCCAGTGCTTGTATGGTTTTGCCTAATCCCATATCGTCGGCTAAACAAGCTCCCACACCCCAATGAGACAGGCTGGCTAACCATGAAAAACCCTGTACTTGATAATCCCGCAATTCGGCTTGAAAAGTGGAGGGCAACTGTGGTGTAAAGTCCTGCGCGCTTTGCAGATTATTAATATGAGATTTCCAGGCGATATCGGTTTTTAATTGACCGACACCATTTGTCAGACCTTCCAATGCCAAAGCTGCCAGCGGATGGAACCGTATGCCCACCCCATGTTTTTCAGAATAACGGTTTAGCTCTTGCAGGCGTTTGCGAAATTCATTGGTCAAAGCGATAAACTGACCGTCTTTCAATTCTATGAAACGGCTTTGACTTTTTTCCGTGAGCGCCAATAACTGCTGCATGTCAACAACTAACTGTTCATCAATTTGTAAATTGCCTGTAACGGCAAACCAATCTTGTTGTTGTTTAATGCTCAAATGAAACTGGTCTAACGACGCATGACCGACCAGTTTGAATTTTTCACCTTCGGGCCATTCCAGCACAATTTGTTGGCGCAGTTCATCCAATTCCAATAAAACTTCCAGACAATCTCCGATATCGTCCAACAACCATTCTCCATGATTTTCTTCGTAATGCTGCAAAGTCGGACAGTTGTCGATCAATTCTGACATTTTTTGTTTTTCCTGGGCCAGATCACGCATGGTTTTTAAATGTTTGCCATTGATCTCAGCAATTACATTCCTGCCGCCGCTGCCCGGTGAATAATAAGCGCCGCCCAAACCAAAAGGACGCACAAATACCGAAATTTTTAAACCATAGCCAAACGGTATCAAATGCACATAATTTTGGGTGTCTGACTCGACTTCAGTAAATTGGTCGCTTTTTCCTTCAACATCCGAATGGATTGTGATATCAGAAGCAAATTTTTCAACAATTTGGTTGACTTTATTTTTTGCCGAAGCCGGAACGCTGATCCCTTTTCCCAGTATCTTGGCAATGCGCAGATACTCTTCATCGATGCTTACAATTTTTATTCGCGTCTTTGTTTCTTTGACTGCCTGGTAATTTCCCTCATAATTTGCTGGTTTCGGGAAAAGCTCCAAAAAAATCTCGCCATCCTTTTGTTTCGTAATCCGCAATTCCGGCTTACCTTTAACCAGTTCAACCCGGCTTACCCCATCCGGCATAAAAATGAACGGATGTCCGATCACTGCAAACAAATATTTGTCATCGAAGAGATATTCATAATTTGTGTACCAACCATCTTTATATTCATTGCAATATATATGGCTGCAAATTTGTTTATCTTGCCGGCTTAAATAGCGGATGGTTTTCAATTCTTCGTGCAAACGTTTCATTGCAATTGGGCGTCCTTTTGTCCAATTGCCATCCGGTTTTCGTTTTTGCTCCCGGGGACTGACATGGCAATAACCACTTTCTTCGTAATCAAGAAACCAGACCAAACGAAAATCTTTGTTTACCGTTTCTGATTTTTTTTTGCTTTTATCTTTTATCGCTAACAAAGCATTTAATGTATGCTCCCAAATGTTGGTTTGTTTTACGATGTCGATTAAATACTTTGATTGAGGTTTATAAGTTGTCTTTTTTCCATTGCCGGACAATTTATTGATCAAACCAGCCAATTCATGCTTGAACCATGGATAAATATTTATTTCTGCCGATTTGTATATTTCCTTGATCTCATCTAAATTTTCTTTTGCTTTATCTTTATCAATCCAATAGTAGGTAAAAATTTTGAAAAACGATTCAGTTAAATTTGCTTTTTCCCAATAATAGGAACTGATATCAGTATGCCTAAATACATCGTTAGCTGCCTTAGAATTGCCGGTCAGAAATTCCAATGAATAATTTAATAAGCTGTAAATATCAGAATACAAATTATATCCTGTGCCGATGTCAGAAAGAAAGGTTCGCGCCTCATTTAGTCGCTGGTCGCTATTATCCTTCATTAACGCTAAAATAAAAAAACCACCCATAAAATTGTCGAAATAAACAATGCGTTGATTTGAATTCTTTTTCAGAATTTCATAAGCAGCCTTATAATATTGAATCGCCGCTTCATTTTCTCCCTGTAAAAAAGCCAGCCAGCCCTGCAAGCATAAACTGTTCTCCGTAATATCGGTTTGATGTTTTTTTAGCCAATTTTCTATTTTCTGACTTTCTCCGCTTAACAGCCATTTTTCCAAAACGCTCGATAGTAAACCGCCCGAACATCTATCCGAATCTGATAATACCAATTGCTCGACATAATCGTAGTGTTCAGCTTTGTTTTTCCAATAGCGCAAGTCATTTACCAATGACTGTCTGAACAGGTCAGTATGAATATCCGCGGGTAATAGTTTAACCCAGTTTGGATCAAACGGATTACAACTGATTTTACCCAAAATATCGGATAAAGAATTGCCGTAGTCTATTTTGCTTTTATATTTGTGATAGAGGCTTTTTATTTGATCCATTTTATTTTGATAAAATAAAATACGAATAGCGGCGACTATATGATGATGTTCAAGATACGAATACATGTCCAGTGTATCTTCGGTCAAATTGAGGACAGTTTGAATCGTTTGCAGATAATGGATAGACTTTTTCTCCGTGATTATCTGACGCATGATGGTTTCCACAATTCGACGATCAACGAGGAGATAACTGCGACTTTTGCCTTCCAATAAATGCTGTGCCAATAAAGAATCCAGCGCCGGACGCAGCAGCTTGAAACCCTCATTCTTTGTTACCGAATCGAATCCTTGACCATTGGCTGCTCTAATATCTGTCTTTATCAAACATTCTTTTAACTGGGTTTGATTTAATGGAAAATATGCAATGGAGAGAATTTGCATAATGCTTTTTTCCAATGCGGGCTGTTTTTCATAACTTGAGATTGACTTATTGACGATCATATTTTTTTCTGGGATTAATGATTTGAGGATTTCAATCGATTTAAACTTTATTGTTTAGCGGGGTGAATCTTTTACGCCAGTGATAAAACACAGTTCCGTGTAAGCAGTTATAAGTCCCAGCTCACTAAAGTGCATTGGTAACCTTAAGAAACCTCCTCGGAGCTAGGCTTCGTACCTGAAGTCCCAGCTCACTAAAGTGCATTGGTAACTGGTGAATTGTTATTGGTGATTAGTCCCTTCCCATCCACCAAATTGCTGAATATTTCAAAACTTTTGCACAGTCTGTATTTCATTTAAAAATAATAAGGTAACTGTTCAGGTTTTAATACTTTAGTGCAAAAAAAACGCCTGTATAGTTTTCCTTTTAAAATTATTAAACAGGAACTATGAAGACTTAACTGATAATACTATAACTATCTTATGCTGAAATATTTATATTATTTGATTCATCAAATTTTTGCAGCGTTTTTTCACTTGGTTTGGTAGTTTTCAGGCTTACAATTACGATTGCCAAAAAAGCTAAAATGAAACCTGGCAATAGCTCGTAAAAATACTCACCTTCAATTTTGATATAGTTTTTCACGATAAAAATCGTGACTGCGCCTACGATCATTCCGGCAAGCGCACCGTACTTAGTCGTGCCTCTCCAACATACCGAGAGAATTATCAAGGGCCCAAAAGCCGCTCCAAACCCTCCCCAGGCATATCCCACCATCGCCAGGATCGTACCTCCACTGGCGTGTGCAATTAAAAAGGCGATTAATGCAAATCCCACAACGCCGAATCTGCTTATCCACGCTTTTTGTTTGTCGTCGAACTTTTTGAAGAAGGAAAGGTCTTCTGTTAATGATGAAGTTAAGACTAATAGCTGTGAATCGGCTGTTGACATAACCGCGGCTAATACTGCTGCCAGGATAAAGCCGGAGAAGACCGGATGAAACAAAGCAGTCGTTAGGGCAAGGAATATCCTTTCCTTGTTGCCATCCGGGCCCGCAACGCCAGTTAGAGGCGCTATTTCATTGTAACCGATCCCGATTAGGCCAATTGAAGTGGACAACACAAGACAGATAATCATCCATGTGATACCGATACGTCTTGCTCTTGGAACGTCCTCGACGCTCCTGATACCGATAAACCTGGCTAAAATGTGAGGCTGCCCAAAATAACCAAAGCCCCAAGCCATGAGTGACGCTCCTGTGATCAATGTCGTCGAAAAATTAAACGCCTTCGGATTTGTTGCCGTTATATCAACGCCTGATCCGGATATTGCCGCGTATGCCAGAATTGAACAGAAAACCAAAGCGCATAGCATGAGAATACCCTGGATCAAGTCTGTCCAACAAACAGCCCTGTAGCCGCCCAAAAAGGTATAGGAGACCACCACTATCGTCGTAATTAATAGAGCCGTTTGTTCAGAGGAGCCAAAGCTGTGCGCAAAGAGCAGTGTGCCGCCTTTGAGACCGGAAGCGACATACAAGGTAAAAAAGAAAAGGATCACCACCGTTGATACGATCTTAAGCATTCCTGCGGTGTCATCAAACCGATTGGACAAAAAAGTGGGTATGGTAACAGCATTTAGTTTTTTACTATATGCCCTGAGCCGCGGCGCCACGATGTACCAATTTGCATAGGCGCCCAGGGTCAGTCCGAGTGATATCCAAACGCCATCAACCAGACCGGCGGCGAAAACGGCACCAGGCAACCCTAACAGCAGCCAGCTACTCATGTCAGATGCCCCGGCGCTGATAGCCGACGTCACGGGACCCAATGAGCGACCGCCAATAATAAAATCATGGTTGTTTTGGGTTTTTCTCATGGAGTAGTAACCAATACCCAGCATGAGCAACAAATAAAGACTAAACTGAATTGCAATCCCTATAACGTATTCTCCTGTTTTGAGTTTTCAAAAACAAAAACCAGCCGCTTGCCGGTTTATTAGTTGAAAGTGATTCTTTGATATGCCTTCGGATCCGGGAATACTCACCATACTCAGGCATATCACCTGCTTTAAATGATCTTACATCTTTGCCTACTGCCTCAATTTCCCCGGCTAACTCCCGCCCTATTATTTTTACTCTTGTTGGTCTTCTGAAACCCGCATATATTCGCATGGGGAGACTCAACAAGAAAGGGAATTTTAAACTTCGCATTTCACAGTCCCCTGCTGTGACTGTTGTCGCAAATATCTTTATCAGAACTTCATTGTCCCTGGGAGTAGGCTTTTCTACCTCTTTGAGTTGTCATATTCTCTTATATTTCTTCGGTAATAATTCACTAATAGCGACAATTTCGTGCTTGTTGTTTTCTTTGATTATCACCTTTGCCTCCGGGGAATAATCTGAGATCAACTCTCTACACATGCCGCACGGTGAAACGACTTCACCCTGCGAATTAACAGCAACAATAGTATCAATTTCCGTATCACCTTCAGCCGCAGCCATGCCGATGGCGATCGCTTCTGCACAAATCGCTATGTGAACCGCAGAGAATTCATTGCCGGATTTCGTTCGCAAGGCTGCACCTACCTCATGAAATCCTTCCTTATAGCGTTTCCTGATTATTGAACCGGCTTTCGTTATGAGCTTTTCATCTGACTCTACCAATTGTTTTTATCCTTTTCATTTAAAAGCTGTTTACAATGCCGGATTGTCAATATTGAAATACGTTCCGATTCAATTCGGTAAATGATTCGGTAATTACCTTCAAAAATTTCCAGGATATCAACTCTTTTAATTTCCGGGACCTCACGCCCAATTCGCGGAAACCTTTTAAGTTTTCTTACAGATTTCTGAATTGTTTCTGTCCATTTTAAAGCAGCAAGAGGTTTATCAAGAGCAATATAATCAGCATATTCTTCAAGTTTTTCAATAGCTAATTCAGTCCAGGTTAATTTCATTTTTTATACTTTGCAATTAATCGTTTTTTTACCTGGTTTTCAGTAAAATACTTACCTTCAGCTATTTGTCGTTCGGCTGCGTGTACTTCCTGTAACAGCTCAAGCTTATCAATTATAGCCTGATATTCGGCAACGTCAACTAATACAGCGGAACTTTTACCGTGTTGGGTTAACACTAATGGTCTTTTTGTTTCTTTTATTTGCTTAACAATATTAGCAGCATTTGCCCTAAACTCCGACAAAGGTTTAATATCATTTTCAAGATCAATTTGTCTCATAAACTCACCATATTTTGTATTTTATTAAGTACGTTTTAAAGTACATAATATTTATCAAAATAGCAATATAAAAAATTAGCTGATCCAATTTTAAATCTTTGATTATAAAATTAGTATATTTTCAATCAAACAGGATTCCTCTGATTTCACCAGATTGTACAGAGCGTAAAGCATCAATATTATTGCGTAACGATTTCATTATTTAGTGATTATTTTTTTTAAAAGACTTCACTAAAAAAAATGGAGTGATGTAGCATTGGATTTTTGAAAATCCATTACTCCAACACTCCAATACTCCATTAAACCAATCATCGACGATGAAAATAAAACATCGATAAAATCTAGTAAATAATAGCCTAATTTACCCTTTAAACATATTCACTCCACCGTTTAGTTTTCAATTTACCAGCCGGCGTCCTTAAAACAGCCTCAGTAAATCTTTTTGCCAGTTGCAAATTTGTGATCAAAGGAATGTCCGAATCAACTGCTTTTCTCCTGATCAGGTAGTCATTATCCAATTCTTCTTTATCAATATTTTTGGGAATATTAATTACCAAATCGATTTTGCCTTCTGACAAATAAGTCAAAATATTGGGTTCTTTATTTTCCAGGGGCCAGTACAGCACTTCTGCTTCTACTTTGTGTGATTTCATAAAATCAGCCGTGCCTTTTGTGGCATAAAATTTAAATCCTAAATCTGCCAAAATTTTGGAACTCTTTATAAAATCAGCTTTATTTTCTATTGGACCGGTTGAAAGCAAAATGTTTTTTTCAGGCATCTTAAATCCCACTGAAAGCAAACTCTTCAGAAAAGCCTCGTTAAAATCATCTCCGATGCAGGCAACTTCGCCGGTGGAAACCATTTCCACGCCCAACACCGGGTCAGATCCTTTTAAGCGTGTAAATGAAAACTGCGGAGCTTTCACTCCCACATAATCCAGGTCGAACGATGTGCTTTCTACTATGGGCAATTCTTCTCCCATAATGAGCTTTGTTGCTCTATCAATAAAATTTAATTTGCTGACTTTTGAAACAAATGGGAAACTTCTCGATGCCCGCAAATTACATTCGATCACCATCACATCATTGTCTTTAGCTAAAAACTGAATGTTAAACGGACCGGTTATTTTCAAAGATTTGGCAATTTTCCGGGCGATCTTTTTAATCCGTCTCATCGTTTCCAGGTAAGTTCTCTGCGGCGGCAGAACGATTGTCGCATCCCCGGAATGGACACCCGCATTTTCCACGTGTTCGGATATGGCGTAACAGAAAAGTTCACCTTCAACAGCAACAGCGTCGATATCCAATTCCTTGGCGCCGGTAACGAATTTACTGATCACAACCGGATGATCTTTGCTCACATCCGATGCTTTAGCCAGGTAATCATGCAACTCTGTTTTGCTGAGCGCCACACTCATGGCAGCGCCGCTAAGAACGTAGCTCGGTCGGATTAAGACAGGGTAGCCTACTTTGTCAGCAAACTTTTCCGCTTCCGGAATGCTGGTCAACTCTTCCCACGGGGGCTGATCAATATTTTGCTCATCGAGTAAGTTTGAAAATTTATGCCTGTTTTCCGCCATATCAATCTGGTTGGGGTGTGTCCCCAATATTGGCACGTTTGCTGCTGTTAATGGCATTGCCAAACTATTTGGTACCTGACCTCCCATAGAAACAATGAGTCCAATGGGATTTTCTTTTTCGTAGATATCCATAACACGCTCAAAAGTGAGCTCTTCAAAATATAATTTATTGCAGATGTCATAATCGGTACTGACTGTTTCCGGGTTGCAATTTATCATTATTGTGTCATAATTTAAATTATTCAACGTCAGGATTGAATTCACACAACACCAATCAAATTCAACAGAGGAGCCAATGCTGTACGGACCGCTACCCAGAACGACGACCTGGTTTTTATAAAAGAAACTGACATCATCTTCGTTCCCATTATAAGTTAAGTAGAGGTAGTTTGTTTTTGCCGGGTACTCTGCAGCCAAAGTATCGATCTGTTTCACTGAAGGTACTATGCCCAATTTTATTCGTTTCTCCCGAACAGTCAATTCATTTGTGCGTGTGAAATGAGCAATTTGTTTATCGGAAAATCCCTTCTGTTTTGCCTCTCTTAATTTGAATTCTGAGACAGCATCAAGTTTTTTGCCTTTGATTGTTTTTGACAATTCAACAATATTCCTAATTTTATAAAGAAACCATAAATTAATTTTCGTGAGTTGATGAATTTCTTCTATCGAAATATCTTGTAACAAAGCTTCGGCAATGGCAAACATTCGCTTGTCAGTTGGTTGGGAGAGTTCCTTTTTAATATCTTTGAATTCCAGGTCATTGCCAACTAAACCGTCCGCGCCGACATTCAGCATACGAATTGCTTTTTGTAAAGCTTCTTCGAACGTCCTTCCTATTGCCATCACTTCACCGACAGATTTCATTTCAGAGCCGATGTTGTAACGTACGTTGCGGAATTTCTGCAAATCCCAGCGAGGGAATTTGAGCACGATATAATCCAAAGCCGGTTCAAAACAGGCAGATGTTTCTTCAGTAACCATATTTTTAAGTTCGGTTAAACTGTAACCAAGAACCAATTTTGAGGCAACAAAAGCCAATGGATAACCGGTTGCTTTTGAAGCCAGCGCCGAACTTCGGCTCAACCTTGCATTTACTTCAATTATGCGGTAGTCTTCGGAGAACGGATCAAATCCGAACTGTATATTGCACTCACCAATGATTCCGAGATGGCGGATCGCTTCGATGGAAATACTTCTTAATTTAAAATTTTCCGAAGCCGTTAATGTTTGCACAGGCGCCACGACAATGCTCTCCCCGGTATGAATGCCCATGGGATCAACATTTTCCATGGAACAAACAACGATGCAGTTATCATACCTGTCCCTGACCACCTCGTATTCCAGTTCTTTCCATCCTTCCAAATATTCTTCGATCAGAATCTGATCGGCAAAAGAAAAAGCCTTTTCTGCCAAAGTAACCAGTTCATCTTTGCTGCGGGCAACGCCTGAGCCCAAACCGCCAAGCGCATAGGCAATCCTTAACATTACCGGATAACCAAGTTTTTCAGCAATGGCAACAGCTTCTTCCACATCATTGACTGCTTTGCTTTCCGGTATTTTCAAATTGGCTTCCCGCATCTCTTTAGCAAATAAAGCCCTGTCTTCGGTCTTTAAAATTGCTTCAACCGGTGTACCTAAAACGCTGACATCATACTTGTCCAACACGCCACTTTCAAAAAGCGCCACACCGGTGTTCAAAGCCGTTTGTCCGCCAAAGCTTAATAAAATGCCATCTGGTTCTTCTTTTTGAATTACCTGCTCAACAAAGTATGGCTCGATCGGTATGAAGTAAATTTCATCAGCCAAATAATCCGAAGTCTGAATGGTTGCAATATTCGGATTGATAAGAATTGTTTTTATGCCTTCTTCTTTTAATGCTTTTATTGCCTGGCTTCCTGAATAATCAAACTCGCCAGCCTGGCCGATGCGGATAGCGCCCGAGCCTAAAATCAAAACTTTTTTAATATTTTTATTCATCATTCTACTGCCCTCAAAAACATGTCAAAAATAAATTCAGTATCGTCTGGTCCGGGTGAAGCTTCCGGGTGAAATTGTGCGCCAAAAAATGGTTTGGAAATGTGAATGATGCCTTCATTAGTATCATCATTATTGTTAAAAAACCACTCCCGCCAATCCTGGGGAAGCGAATCCCCATCGATTGCATAACCATGATTTTGCGATGTGATGTAACATCTTTTTGTCCCTGATTCCATGCATGGTTGATTTTGACTGCGATGACCATATTTTAATTTATATGTATCCGCACCGGCTGCCAGACCCAAAATTTGAGAACCAAGACAGATGCCCAAAATCGGGATATTTTTTGTAAACGCCTTTTTTACATTCTCAATCGTCTCTGCGCACATCTTCGGATCACCAGGGCCATTTGATATTAAAATTCCATCAAATTTTTCATTTAAAAAATCATAGTTCCAGGGAAACCTTAGCACGGTAATATCTCTTCTTAAAAACGCGCGAATGATATTATTTTTAACCCCGCAATCAATTAACGCAATTCGTTTCAGACCTTTTTCATAAACAACCGGTTGATCGATGCTCACTTCTTTCACCAAATTGCTCGCGTTCGGATCAATCAAAGGTTGAGGCTCGGCATCTCCAAAAACTATCTGCCCGAGCATGGTTCCCTGCTCCCGCAAAATCTTTGTCAACTTTCGCGTATCGATTCCATATATCCCCGGAATTTTGTTCTCCTCTAACCATGAAGAAAGCGACCTTTTTGCATTCCAATGAGAATACTCGTTTGAGTAATCGGAAATGATCAATCCCTGAACATGTATTTTCTCTGATTCGAAATACTTAAAAAATCCATCTTCTCTTTCATCTCCGGGCACGCCATAATTCCCAATCAACGGGTAGGTAAACACAAGTATCTGTCCTTTGTATGAGGGGTCAGTTAAAGTTTCAGGATAACCCACCATGCCGGTATTAAAGACTACTTCCCCGGTTGTTTGTTTTTCATCTCCGAATGAGAACCCGGTAAAGACGGATCCATCTTCTAAAATAAATTTAACTTTTCTTTTTTCAAGCGTCATTTTTGTTTCCTGTAATTAATATGGATGAAGTTAATCACGAATTTCACGAATTACACTAATATAAAAAATAATTAGTGTCTGTCCGAGCAGTTAGTAATCTTCTGAATTATAATAAGTTAATGGTGTTGAAAATTGTGCTTATTTAACTCATCCCCCCGGCCCCCTTCTCTTAAAAAGAGAAGGGGGAGATCAAATATACAATAGTTAACTAATTGTAATTTAGAATGTTACTCCCCCTCTCTTTTTAAGAGAGGGGGCCGGGGGGTGAGTTCGATAATTACAAAACTAATCATTACTAATCTATTAAAAATAAAGTATTAAGCTAATTTCGGACAGACACTAATTACACTAATATAATAGAAAAAAAAATTAGTGTAATTCGTGCAATTAGTGGTTGATTTTTTTCAAATATAATTATTAATTCTTCACTATTTCCAAAATCCAATCACCAATAACTTTCAAAACTGTTGGCGAAATAGTTTCTTCGATCTTTGCATATTCTTTTACTGCCCCGGTTTTTGCAGTCTGAAATAAGTGATTCAGCCCTGGTAATTCCTTTATTGAATAATTTTGGTTTCCGCCTGACTTTAATGCTTCTTCAATAGCAGTTAGGTTTTCTTTGGGCGGTACCTGCAAATCTTTTTCACCATTGATTGCCAGAACAGGACATGTTACTTTTTTTAAAACAATTTCCGGATCATAAGTCAAAAAGAAACGAAACCATTTTGAAGTGAGCGGTTTTAACTGAACCTCAATTTTTGAGCCCTGATTAGCTAATTTTTCTTTTTCTGCTTCATCCAATGATTCCAGTGAAGCTTGTTTCATTTTTTGAATGGCTTTCAGGTTATCTGTTTCCTGCTTTAATATCAAATATAACTTTTCCTGACGAGCACGATTTTTTGCCAGTGTCTCTTCATTTGCGCCATTCGCTCTCGCAATGAGTGCGCCCTGCAAATAAAGAATTTCTTCCCCGGTTAATCCTGAACCTGCCATTAAAACAATAAAAGAAACATCATCGGAATTAGCTGCTACCATTGGAGCGACAATACCTCCTTCGCTATGTCCGATCAATCCAATTTTTGTGGAATCGATTTTTTCCCGGCTTTTTAAGAAATTGATACCTGAGCGCACATCTGCGGCGAAATCCGCTGTTGTTGATTTTGAAACTGATCCCCCGGAACCACCAACGCCGCGATCATCAACACGAAGAACAGCGATCCCCTGCATTGTGAGATAATCTGCCAGCACGAGAAATGGACGATGACCAAATATTTCTTCATCCCGATTTTGTGCGCCGGATCCGGTAATTAAAATAACTGCAGGGAACGGAGCGCCGGATTTTGGCGTGGTCAGGGTTCCGGCTAATTTTATTCCTGCTTTTTCGTTTAAATATTCAACTTCTTCTTCATTATAAGAGTATGGCTTTTTGGGCGTTTGGGGACGAATCATTTCCGGTTCCTTTTCAACTTGTTTTAATTCAAGAGGCAAAGTCATGCCACTCTGATACCAATTTCCGGTAATTGTATTTTTTTCTTTATTAAAAGAGCCGAGGTATTTTCCCATTGCCACCTTCACTTCGATTCGCAATGAATCATTTTCAAAAACCACTTCACTCACCGGGATGTCCTTAGCGCTCTGATCCGGGCTATCCATTTTCGCTGATAATGTTCCGCCTTCTTCCTTTTTGATTTTAAACAGAATCCGTAATTCAATACCGGAAATTTTTAGTGTTCCCTGCCAGATTCCTTCGATTCCTTTTTCAGCATTTTGATTGATCTGAAAATTGGAGTTAACTGAGTAGCTATTGATTGCTAATATTAACAAAATAATTAAAGTGAAAATTATTTTAAATTTCATGATGTTATTTCATTTCATATTTTATTTTTAGTACATTTTGGGGAACTACTCCAATTTAGTCTTACTATTTTGGAGTACACTCCGAAAAAGTTCAAATTACAATATTTAAATTAGAATTTAATCCTATTGTCAATACTAAATTTCCTTATTCAATCAGCACCATCTTTTTACTGATTTTATTTTCACCAATCCTTATTTGATAATAATAGACGCCGCTGCTCACCCGGTTTTCCAAATCATCAGTCCCATTCCAAATAACTTGATAATCACCAGCGTTCTGAATTTCTTTTTCAACTAATTGTTTTATCAAATTACCTCTCAGGTTAAAAATCCTAACGTTAACCTCTTTGCCATCTTCAGGTAATTCATAGGAAATAATTGTCGAAGAATTGAATGGATTTGGGTAATTCTGATGAAGTGCAAATGTGGTGGTAAAAAACACATTCACTTCGATTGCATGCGAAAATAAATTTGATCCGTCCAAATCCATTTGATTCAATCGGTATTGCCAGGTTCCGGTTTTTATCTCGTGATCAACAAACCGGTAAGACTGAGGAATAGTCGTTGTCCCGGCTCCTTTTAAAAATCCGGTTGTTTCCCACTCCGCACTATTTTTCTCTTTGCGCTGAATGTAGAAGCCGTAATTGTTGCTTTCGGTCTCTGTGATCCAATCCAAAATTACAGACTTGGTTTTGTTTTCTGCTGTGAAAGAGGATAATTCTACTGGTATTGCTCCTTCAATTTGTACGGTACCATCACTGCTGGAAATTATAACTTCTGATGAACTGACGGTCAAACTCTCAAAATGAATTAAAGAGTAAGTTCCCGTACCTCCCACCACATCAAATTCAAGAAAGATCAAATTCCCTTGTCCTTGAAGAGGAATGCTTCCGGACGCTGTTATTTCAAAACTATCTCCAAAATCATCTAGAACCGGGTCATCCCAGACTGCACTTAAAGAACCGGAAATATCAGCCCCTATAAAATTCAATAAATTATTGTCAAAAGAAATATTCATTTCATAATTAAGGATATTCAAACCAGTTAAGGAGGAAACTTCGACCGGTAATCGGAGAAGACCACCCTGTACTGATGTATCCGGCAGTGAAACAAGGATTTCCGGTGGTGGAATATAAATTGCAGTAACCTGTCCATCCTGTGGACCAAGTATGGGTATTCCATCATTGAAAGTTGCTCCTTTAAAATGAAGGTCTGATATTTGACCGGATGACCCTAAAACATTGAAATAGATATTTATCAACGATCCTTTGCCCGTCAAAGGCGTTTCACCAAATAAATTCAAGGTTACCATTCCAATTTTATAATTCACATTTATTTGCCATCCTTCTGATTTTGTGCCCATGTCAGACACAGCATAGGCAGATAAAATGAATGGATTGAATTGAATTTCCAGAAAACAAGATTTAACATTCATATCCGTTACATCACTAATTTTTACCGGAATTTTTATACTTGTGTTGACTAATCCTGTTGTATCTGGCATACTGATTGTTACTTCAGGAGGAGCAGTAATCGTGCAGCTGCCATTCGTGGACAAGGCAATCGGATCTCCCTGGTTGAACCTGGTTTGATCAAAATTTAAAAAACTTTGTTCACCTTCTTCTCCAACCGCAGTCGCAATTAAATAAATAAGCACACCACTGTCCTGAAGCGCTGTAGTATTTTGCAAGTAAACATTTATCGAATCAGCTGTTACATCGATTGCGGAATTATCCCAACCAGCGGTTAATGTATTTATTGTTGAAACACTATCAATTGATAGAATGAGTGAATCATATTTAATAATAAATTGACATGTTGAAATTTCCTGTTCTTTTAAATCACCGATTTTTACCGGGATATTCATTGTTTTTCCCTGCGGACATATCGTATCCGGGATTGAAACAACGATTTCCACCGGTGGTGTGTAATCCTGGGAGGTGCTTGAATGCGTCAACGGATTTTGATATAAATCGACAACTATTGGCCCAACTTCCCGTGATAAATCTGCCGGTAAAAAATAGGTAACGTAGGGGATACTAAATTTTCCCTGAATTTTGCTGCCTTTAAACAGAATACCGGTATCGCCATAACTTTTCCCATCCCCTGTATCACCCGTGTCATCAAATGTGCCACCGCCCGATTTATCCCAATAATAAAATGAAGCAGTACTGTTGGTTAATGTTTCAAATTCATTTATCATTACGATTGTCCCGGGAGAGCCGGAAATCATATACCAGTTTAAATCGGGCAAAGGATAAACAGGTTTGCCAATATTCTCTTTTACACCATCGATATTAATGTTAATATTTGTCGGATCATTAAATTTCATACCAATCGCATTGGCGTTGAGATCAAAAGATTGCCTAATGAGTTTTATGCCATAATCCGATCCCAGGGATTTGTTCGTACCATAAGCCACCATGTGATAAGGAAAATACTGATATTTGAATGTTCCCACAGTAACGTTCATTAGTCCCATAAAATTCATCTCATATTTTATATCGCGAATTGTACGAATAGCACCTGTCTTATATTTTATATTACCAACACCTTCCATAGAATTTTCATTCTCATCGTAATCGATTGTTAAGAAAGAATATTTGTATGTACCTTTAATTCGAGCTTTCTGCCTGTCAAGAAAATCAATCCCACTTCCTCCAGCAGAAACCGGTACTTTCCATGTATTAGGAATTCCCCGACTATTATGACCTAAAACATAACCTGCTGTTTTTACAGTATCAGAATACCCTGAATTATCCGGGACATAAGTCATATAAACCGGCAGTTCTGCATCGGTGATTAGTGTACCGGAGCGATAAATGTAAATATATTTTTTATTTCCCGGATCGTTTGGATCACTTACTTCAATCTCATACCGGGTGAATTGGCGGGAGTCTTCGTCTTCAATCCATTTTTTATTTGGCGATTTGTCACCAGCATCTTTTGCCATGACTAGAATTTCATCATTGGAATCTATTACTTGATTTGGTGTAATAAAATAATCCGATCCATCATCTTTTTCGTCAATTTGGTGAGTAATTTGTTGCCACTCATTTTCAGTCAGATTATAGGAATAGATAAAAATCTGATCAACTGAAACTGTTAAAAATCCGGGAATTGTTTGACCGGTGATTATAATTGTTTCATAATCCCGGAAATTATTCCAGTCCGCTTTTACATTAGAAAATAAGATAAGTAGAATTATAATAGGAGTGAATATTATTTTAAAAATATTTTTCATTTTAATTTTTTTTTTGTTAGTTTTTTTTTAAAATCAAGTTTTATCTGAGCAAAGTCATCTTTTTAGATTGAATAAATTTTCCAGCTTTTATTTGATAAACATAAGTTCCAGCCGATACAGTCATTCCTGAATTATCCCTGCCATCCCAAATTATATTATAATATCCAGCAGCTTGATTTTTTCGCACAAGTGTTCTCACTTCATCTCCCAATAAATTAAAAATCACTAATTCAACTTCAACTGATTCACCATTTAAATCGGGAATTTGATAACTGATTACCGTTTCCGGGTTAAATGGATTCGGGTAATTCTGGATGAGAACAAATCTTTTTGGAGATTGAAGCAATACTTCAATTGTTGAAGAATATTCAAAGCTGCCGTCAAAATCGATTTGTTTCAGCCGATAAAAATAATGGTTTTCTGAAATATCTTTATCAACGTAACTGTAAGAGGTCGGAGAATTACTCGTTCCCTGTCCGTTAATAAATCCCAAATTTTTCCATAATTCATCCGTTTCACTTCTTCTTTGTAATTCAAAACCATAATTATTTGACTCGGAGAGCGTTGTCCAATTTAAGATTACCCTATTTTTTGAAATTGAGGCATTAAACGAAGCCATTTCAACCGGAA
This sequence comes from Candidatus Zhuqueibacterota bacterium, assembly GCA_016783825.1. Classification (GTDB taxonomy): domain Bacteria; phylum Zhuqueibacterota; class Zhuqueibacteria; order Thermofontimicrobiales; family Thermofontimicrobiaceae; genus Nigeripontimicrobium. The sequence goes on from JADHVV010000002.1 coordinate 28,887, forward strand.
CAAAATTGGTTGAATTTATATTAAGCTGCAATGGACTGGAAAAATTTCCTGCTAATTCTTCGCCAAGAGCGTATTGTTCATTCGCACTCAGAAAATAGGATTCGTATGTTATACTGATATCACCAACGATATATGTTTCTGTTCCATCAATTTGAATGCCGGAATCACCGTAAGATTTCTCATCACCTGTATCATAATCATCAATGGTAGAATCATCTTTATAGTAAATAGTTTGCTCATCTCCCAAAGGACTGATATTGAACAACACAACAATTGCTCCCGGTTCACCAGTAATCATAAACCAGTTTGTTGTATCGACTTCTAAGGTGTTGTAATAGGCATCAGGATTACCATCAATAGTTAATCCTGATGGATTATACGGATTATAAAAATTCATTTCCACAGCATCGGAATTGAAATCAAACGATTGCCTGATCAAATCAACTTTATCTTCAGTTTTTAATATACCGGATATCCCCCCTGATTCAATTGAATATGGATAATACATGAGATTCAATGAAAATACCTTTACCATACCATATAATTCAATTGTCCACTGTGCTCCTCTTATAACTCTGACTGGCCCATCTTTATATTTTATAGTTGGAGGGAATGTTTCTAACAACTCTTCGGTTAACATCACATTAGGGATCTCGAAAGGGATATCTCCAAAATAAATAGTTACAGTTAGTATAAGACGAAATTTTTGACGATCTAAAAAATCGATATTACCTCCCCCCACAGAACCCGGAATAAGCCAATAGTCAGCCAATCCCCCGATATGATGACCTTCAATATAATTTATCGCTTCTATAGTATCCGCACCTGCACTATCAGGGTTCGGAATATAATAGACGTAATCAGCCATATTTGCATCCAACAATTCCGAGGTTGATCGATAAATATATACCCAGCCTTGCCTGTCATTATCAGTCGTATCGGTAACTGAAATTTCTACTCGATCGAATTGTTTTGAAGTCTCATCATCGATCCAACTTTCAGGAGGTGCTTTATCTCCCATGTCTTTAGCCATAAAAATAAGTTCATCATTAAAATTAAACAAACCATTTTTTTTTTCATCCAAAAAGTCATTCGACTGATCCTTTTCATCAAACTGAAAAGGGATTTGATTCCACGCTGATTCTGAAGCATTATACGAATAAACATAGAGATCACTAATGTTAGTATGAACGAATTCTGGCATGTCATTTCCGGTAATCACAATGGGTTCATAATCACGGGCATTGTTCCAATATTGGGCAAATGCATTTGAAAATATCAAACAACTTGAGATTATGGCTATTACCATAATTTCAATTTTATGGAGCGATTTAATTCTACTCATGGATTCTTCCTCCAAATTATCTCGTTTATTTTTGAATTGTTGTTGCCAATTCCGGTATTTTTGTAATTGCAACTTAATTTTTTAAAAAAGATCAAATATAAATTAACTGATTTTTTTTTAAATAGCAACAATTTTTTCTTGAATATTTTTTTTTACTTGCTTGTTTGTATTTTTTTAGACAATGAAAAAAAACAATATTTGAATTGACATTTAAAAAATTTTTATTTATTTTAAGTCGGGAATTATCAAAAAAACAGGAATAATTATTATGGAAGCAATTAAGGGAATTTATAAAAACGGAAAGATACCAATAAAACAAAAACCTTTATTTTTTGACCCAGTTGAAGTTTTAATCATTTTTCCTGAAAAGAAAAAAAAGCCACAAAAAATTGGCGGACTTTTCAAAGATAGTAATTTAGATTATGAAAAAATAGAGAAGGATTTAAAAAAATTGTATAACCATTATTAACAAATGATCCAATTGTAATAAACAGCAAATTTGTAAATTGCATTAAATAAAATATTTTTGGAGAAATAAATTGTCGCGAATAACTTTTTGTTCTGCACCCTCCTGGGCAACACTGTTGGAAAAAAGCGATGAGTGGTTAAATGAAAAAAACAAACCAACTTTGTTTCTAATCCCACAAAACTGGCAATCTCAAAATCTTCAACAATCTTTTCCGGGCAGCCAAACGCTTACGACAACTCAATTGCTACAACGGTACATCAACAAGAAATTTGATGAGAAGCAGTTACTCTCAAAGCAATCGGTTGAATATTTGCTCCTGTCTGTTATTTTTAAAACATCACCCGGAGATGAACAGACAGTGGCGCGGTATTTAAATATTGAAACTTATTACCAGGGATATGCCCGGGCGCTGACCGAGTTCATTCTTGATTTCCGGGAAAACGGTCAGGAAAATTTATTAACCGCTTTGAATGCTTTTAAACGGGATGTACTCACTGCAAAAGAACATGATTTAGTCGATATTCATGATGAACTGGAAAATCTGCTTAAAGAAAATGATTTATTTGATTATCGCAGGGCAGTTTTCGACTTTTTGGAAGATAAAGAAACAGGCAAGCCCGAAGTTTTTTTGCCGGAATTATCAGATGCGAAACTGGTCATTGCCGGTTTTAACCATATCAATTTCCTTGAATCAAAACTGATTGGTTGGCTGATGTACCGGTTTAGGATGAGCATTTTTACTTTTTGTGAAAATTCAAATGCTGCGGAAGCCACTTTTAAATCCCAGAATTCGATTCAGGATTTTATTAATAAAGCGAAACAGGTATTTAAGGAAAACTTTGAAGATGTTAAAATCCTTTCGCCGGCAAAAACACCTTTACAACCATTGGCAGAACTACTTTTCGTTGATGATAAAAAGGAGCTCCTGCCAGGTTCAACCACCAATGTTTTTATTAAATCATCAAACGACCGCTACAACGAAGTTACACTTATTGCACGACAGATTCGACAGTTGCTGTCCGAAGGTGTGCCACACCAACATATCCGTGTTATATTTCCAAATTATGAAACTTATGTTTCGCTTCTGCGGGAGGTGTTTCCGCGCTATGAAATTCCTTTTAAATTATCTTCGGGAACTCCACTACCATTTTTTCCATTGGCGCAGCTTCTTTCCAATATGATCAACCAGGCGGTGGTTGCCAGTCCGTTTGCTTTGCGTGAGCACATTTTTTCTTCTCCTTATATAACATTTTCACTCGAAGTTACTGCTGATGTTTTGATCAAATTTGTAACAAACATTTCTGTTGAGCTATCGGCTATTCAAGAAACTATTGACAAATTCCTGTCAAATCCAACATCATTTACTTTGAATTATTCATGGCTGCAAGCGGTACAAAAGAAGGCTGCGCAAACCATTCGTTCATCAGAAAAATTACACCCATTACAACTGGTCGTGCGCTATTTTAACAAACTTTATGAAAATAATCGAGAGAAAAATTTGCAGCAGATTTTTAAAGCTGTTATAAATTATTTTTTGTTAGCTCGTGCTGAAAGAGCGCTTTATGTCTGGCGCAATGAAATGGAAGTCCCTGCCTTTACTGCTGCGTTTGAAAGATTAGTGCAGCGTTTTCAAATTGAGAAAAATATGAATGAGTCTGGCAGGCAAAATAATGATACTTTGAAAACTGTAATCGAACAGGACAAGCTTGTACTGGAAACAATTCGAAAAATAATCAAACACCTTGAGCAGCAGTTATCAACCCTGGCAGTGAAATCAGAACAAAAATTTCCATTAACAGACCTGGCTCGATCTTTTTCCAGTTTAATGTCTGACCCTGAATTTTATTTGTCGGATGGAGGGACAGAAGGTGTGGCGATTTTCACTCAGGATGAGGCATCCCTTAAATTTATGCCGGTAACTTTTATCGGTGGGCTTATCGATGGCGAATTTCCAGCCAAAGAGCCGTTCAATTTTTTGCAGCCTAAAAAAGAAGGCGAGGTGCTCTCTGACAGCCTGTCTTTTGTGGACAGGGATCGGCAAATATTTTATCAACTTATTGCAGCGACGACAGAGAAACTTTATATTTCCAACCCTGTTTCTGATAATGGCAAAAAGCTATTGGTTTCCCCATTTGTTACTGAAATTCAAAAATGTTTTTCTGAAGGAGAAAATCTCACAGCCACGATAAACGAAAAACTTTACACATCCCGTGAAAAACTCGCTTACCTGGGGCAGCATGTTGATCGCTCCTTTGAGAGTACGATGCCCCTGCTGAAAGAATTTCAGGAAAATTCCCCGGAATTTTTCAATCAGATAATTTCAATATTCCAGTGCGATGGCTTGCGCGGCAGTGTAAAAAGTTTCTCTTTATTCGATGGTCTGTTTTATTCCCCGGTTGCTATTGCAGCAATCCGGGAGCAAATAGATGATTCATTTGTTTTCAACGTAGAAAAGTTAGAGCGGTTTGCCGGCTGCCCATTACGATTTTTATTTGATGACCTTTTGCAGTTAAAACCGGATTTTCTTTACGACTATCATCCTGATCGAACTGAACGCGGTATTTTAATAAAGAAAATTTTAACCGATTACACCAAGGTCGCTTCTACGGAAGGAAGAGTGCCGGGTAACGCTGCCGAAATTTTACAGCAGTCCGCTGCTTCTGCATTAGAAGAAATTCTGAATGAGAAAGAAGATTTGTTTAACATTCGTTTCAAACGCGGGCTGACAGTCGGTCTCGATCAAGACGAGAAAACAAAGCGTAAGCGTCCCGGTTTATTGGCTGCGTTTTTAAAAAATGAAAAGACAGCTAAAGATTTAATTGAACCGTATTTTGCAGATATTGTTTTTGAAAATGAAAACGGTAATCGTTTCCTGCTGGATAATATTCCCATAAACATAAAAATTGAACGGGTTGATAAAACCAAAGATGGCAAGTTCCTTCTTATTTATAATTACAGTATTGCTGATTTCGGTAACGTTGAGGGAATTGGCAAAGGGCTCCGTTTTAATTTGCCTCTACAAATTATTGCTTTGCGTGATTATTTAAGACGGCTTAAAAAAGAGGATAAAGTAGCCGGCGCTGGAATTTATTTGGTGAGAAATTATCGAAATATTAAGCACGGTGGTTATTTTGCTATCAAAGATTTACAGGCAACTCGCGAGGAAAAAGTAACTGAAGAAACTCCGATTATTTCCGGTCAGCGAAAATTCGGATTTTTACCAGCGGCAAATTTTGAAGAAGAATTAGACAATGTAAAAAAACGGGTAGTCCATATAAAAAATTTGATTCAAAGAGGTCGTTTCCATTTGCCGATTTGTACTGTAAAAGATCAAACATGCGCTAACTGTTACTTCACTCGCATTTGTCGAAAAGAACAATTGCGGTTGGATAATCTTTATCTTCAGTTGGATGAGAAAGATGTTTATAAACCAAAGAGGAGGTTGGTTGATTGAACTTTTGGGTTTTGAAGTATTTTTGTAACTATTCAGTGTGGTTACAAAAGTCATTCTGAGGGAGCTTGCGACCGAAGAATCTCTCTAAATTCTGCACTTTTTTAAAAATAATACGAGATTCTTCACTTCCCAACATCACCATCCCCCCCAGGGCTGTTCAGTTCTAATAAAAAATGACACAAAGTCATGTCATTCCGGCTGGAGCGAAGCGGAATGCCGGAATCTTGTGGTTGAAATCAGGAGATTCCGGCTAAAAACATGCCGGAATGACAGTTCTTAACAAAACTATATTAGAATTGAACAGCCCTGACCATCCCCCTCCCTCGTTCAGAATGACTTTAATACAACGAAACTGAATAGTTACATAATTTTTTAAAAAAGTAAGATAATAGGGTTATAATGACAGCGAAAGAAATCATAAATATCTTGAAAAAAGGTGAAGGATACACCTCTGAATTCAAAGAATCGAGAAATGCTTTGCCTGCCAACATATTTGAAACGGTATGTGCTTTTTTAAATAGATTTTCTCCGCACCCTAAAAATCCGGCTATTGTTAAATTCTTTCAGCAAATGGGGCGGGCGGAAGAGTTGGGTTCGGGAATCAGAAATATAAAGCAGTATCTTCCGCTTTATTCGAAACAATCAAAATTTGAGTTTATTGAAGGGGACACCTTTAAGACAATTATTACATACGAAGAACCCGATGCGACCATGCAAGAAACCATGCAAGAAACCATGCAAGTTAACCACCTGATTTTAAAATGCGTAGGCGAAATATCAGTAAATCAATTGATGAAAGTTTTAAAATTAAAAAACAGAGATAACTTTCGCAAAATATACATGAAGCCGGCGATTGAAAATGGATTAATAGAAATGACTATTCCCGATCAGCCAAAAAATAGAAATCAGAAATATCGGCTGACAAAAAAAGGTGAAATGTTTAGAAAAACGATAGGACAGCAAAAATGAATTTTTCCAGGAAAGTATTTCTGTGAAAGATGTATCAAAATCAAGTCCCAATAAGTTCATTTTATCGAAGTGTTTTAAAAAAGAATGAGAATAGCATGACAAATGAAGAACTAAAAAATATTATAAAATCCGGCGAAAACATTTCCGTAGAATTTAAAGAAGCAAAACGCCAGCTGCCTGAAAACTTGTTTGAAACCATCTGTGCTTTTCTTAATATGGAAGGCGGGAAAATATTATTGGGAGTTCGTGATGATGGGGCAATTTTAGGTGTTGATCCTGAAAGCATCGCCAGGCTAAAAAATGACATTGCCAATCTCTCAAATAATCATCAGAAATTGGATCCTGTTTTTATGCTTTCTGCTCATGAAATAAAATATAAAGGGAAAACCGTATTATTAATAGATGTGCCGGTTAGTTCACTGGTACATAAGTGTAATGGTGTTGTCTATGCCCGAAATGAAGAAGGTGATTATAGAATAACGCGGCTTGAAGCCATAGCAGGACTTGTCAATCGCAAACAAAGTTATTTTACAGAACAGAGAGTTTATCCTTACATCACGATTGATGATTTGAATACAAAATTATTAAACCGGGCAAAAAGGCTTATTCAGGGAAATTCACCGGGACATCCCTGGATTGAATTGCCAACCGACGAACTGCTGCACCGGGCAGGATTTTACCGTAAAGCATCGGATGGAGCAGAAGGATTTACCCTGGCAGCAATTCTTTTCTTTGGCAAAGATGAAACCATCCAGTCAGTTGCTCCAGCCTACAAATTTGACGCCCTGTTGAGAAAGCACAATCTTGATCGTTATGACGACCGCTTGATTGTACGAACAAATTTATTAGATGCTTACGATTTACTGATGGAATTTATTGCCAAACATTTGAACGATCCATTTTACCTGGAAGGTGATCTTCGTATTAGCTTACGGGACAAAATATTTCGGGAGTTGGTAGCCAATATCATTGCTCATCGAGAATACTTGGACGGTCGTCCGGCAACATTGATTATCTACAAAGACAAAGTGGTTTTTACAAATCCAAATATACCACACGGTAGAGGCGTCATCGATCCGAAACATTTCACACCTTTTTCAAAGAATCCAACAATTTGTAAATTTATGCTGCAAACCGGTCGAATCGAAGAAGTGGGGTCAGGTATCAGGAATGTCAGTAAATATCTGCCGCTGTATTCAAAACAGGGTAAGTTCGAATTTATTGAAAGTGATATGTTTGAGACAAATATTTTTTTGGGTGAACTTACCCTACAAACTGCACAGAAAAGTTCCCCTGTAAGTTCCCAGATAAGTTCACAGAAAAGTACCCACGAAACTACCCAGAAAACTACCCAGAAAATGATTGAACTTATTAAGGAAAATCCACACATAACGCGTAAAGAAATGGCTGTGAAAATAGGAATCACAGAAGATGGTATTAAATATAATTTGCGCAAAATGCAAAATAATAAAATTATAAAACGAATCGGTCCCGATAAAGGCGGATTTTGGAAAATAATCAATCAAAAAACTTTTAAATCTCATCAACAATCCATTGGGGAAAGTTCCCATATAAGTTCACAGAGAATTACCCAGAAAACTACCCACGAAACTACCCAGAAAACTACCCAAAAAATGATTGAACTTATTAAGAAAAATCCATACATCACGCGTAAAGAAATGGCTGTGAAAGTAGGAATCACAGAAGATGGTGTTAAATATAATTTGCTCAAAATGCAAAATAATAAAATTATAAAACGAATCGGTCCCGACAAAGGAGGATATTGGAAGGTAAATAAATCTAAAATGCAGGAATAAATAATGAAACGCTCCGAAGCCAAACAAATAATTGGGAAAAGTATTTGAATGTACAGTTTTTCTCATAATCGATCCATAAAAAATCAAAAGGAAAAAACCAAATGCCCAAAAACAAATTCTTCCCAACACTTTTTCAACATTTAGCCACGGATACGACACGGAACCTGGTTGTTTCGGCTGGCGCCGGCGCTGGAAAAACTGCGGTGCTCACACGACGCATCATTAAAATTATCCGGGAAGAAAAACTTTCGCTCAACCGGCTGATGGTGGTTACCTTTACCGATAAAGCTGCAGTGGAAATGAAAGAACGGGTTTATGCAGCAATCGACAGCCAAATCGGAAAAGGTGGAGATGAACATTTTAAAAAGTTACGGGATGATTTTCTGAAAAACCGGATCAGCACTTTTCATGCGTTCTGTGCCGCGCTGCTGCGTGAATATCCCATTGAAGCCCAGATCGATCCCTATTTCAGGGTGATGGATGAAACCGATAAAATTTTCTTTCTCCGCCGCATTATCGATCGTTGTATTAATGAATTAGCCGAACAAAAAGATCAGCCTGATTTATCGATCCTTAACCAGGAGTGGCAAAAGGGCGCTATTATCAATTCAATATATTCCATGATACAAAAACGGGAAGACACTGGCCCCTGGCTTCGGGATTTTCAAAATATTGAATGGGAAGAATACTATGAGCGGCTGGAGCAATACAGGATAAATATGCTGCGGGAAATCTGTATTAAACTTGCTGCTAAAAATACGCTTAGCGATATATGGGAGAAGCTGAAGCTTGCTCAGCCAGATCCACCGGACGATGACTCCAAATTGAGCCAGCGAAGACAGGAATTGCTGCGTTTACTCCCCGAATTACAATCTTTGCTGTTGATGACTGCCAGGGAAGAAGAAGATTTTGATCTCGAAGCAATTATCGATTGTACCGGACAAGTGCTTGATGAATGCAGCCTGGTTGGTTGGAAAGCCAGGGCATGGACCGCGGTTCCCGATAATCTTGACCTGTTGAGATGGTGTTTTAAGACACTCCGTAATACGCTTCAAAATTCTCAAATTGATCAGTTTGAAATTAGTCAGGTAGTTGAAGAAGAAGGATTTAAAATTAAAAAAGCGTTGGCACGCGTGGCTATTTATTGCCTGGATGCTTACCGGGAAGAAAAAGAAAAGGAACACTATCTTGATTTTCAGGATTTGCAGCTCAAAGTTCTCACTTTACTCAGGTCTCCCAAACACGCTCATATCCTGACAGAATTGCGCGAGAATTATTTGTACATTATGGTGGACGAATTTCAGGATACAAATTCCCTGCAATGGGAGATTGTCAAATTGATTGCTTCGGATGAAAGCGGAAAACTTTTCGGCGACAGGTTGTTCATTGTTGGCGATGAAAAGCAGGCGATCTATTCATTTCGCGGCGGCGATGTAACCTTGTTCGGTAAAGTAACAAGGGAACTCATTTCTTCAAACCAAGAACGCGGCACACACCAGGCTTCATTTTCATTGGCGCCAAGCGAAGAGGTTGAAAAGGATTATCATCAAGAGTACTCGGAAAAATTACCTGAGGACGGAAATATAAAATCCGGGGAAATTATTTTCAGCGATAATTTTCGTTCAGCAGCCAAACCGATTGCCTTTTTCAATTTATTTTTCCAAGAATTAATGGGCAAACCATTTTATGAAGATTATGAAGCGCGCCCGCAGCAGCTTATTTGTTCGGGCAATAAGCGTGAGGGCAGCGTTGAATTATTGTTAGTTGATCGCGATACGAATAGTCCTGACGATGCCTTGCAAATGAATTCGGAAATGGAAGACATCGATGTTTACACCAAAGAGGCGCACCTGATCGCTGCTAAAATTAAAGAAGTGCTTACTGGCGAAGATGTCCTTTATGAACATATCCGTGAGCAGGCGGCAGCCAAACAACCGGCTATTGCTATCTTGCTGAATCGCCGCACAAAATTAAAGGTTTATGAAGAAGCATTGCGCAGGGAAAATATCGATTTTATTGTTGTGCGCGGCAGGGGATTTTATCAACGACAGGAAATCGTTGACCTGGGAAACCTGGTTGGATTTTTAGTTGATACAACGAACTCGATTTATTTAGCTGGATTTTTACGTTCTCCGGTTGCTCATGTATCGGATGAGGGATTATATCAACTTTCAAAAATAATCACTGGTGAATCGCTATGGGAAAAACTCTGTTTTATGGGTGAAACGAAAAACAGCAAATACAAGGCGAGTTTTTCAAAAGAAGATTTTACAGCGTTGATAAATGCTAATCAATTACTTTTGCGTTGGCATCAGCTAAGTCGTCGCATGATATTGGTTGATTTTCTGCGAATGGTATTGGATGAAGGCGGGTATTTTGCCAGCCTATCCCGCGGTAACCGGGGAGAACAGGCAATATCAAATATTGAAAAATTATTGGATCGGGCGCGTGAGGCAACGTTGAGTGACCAGGAAGATCTGCTTACATTATCGGATTGGCTTAACGAACGCATAAACTACGTTGATGAAGAAGGCGAGGCAGATGTGGATATTGTTCTCGGCGGAGCAGTACAATTAATGACGGTGCATCAATCCAAAGGTCTCGAATTCCCCATGGTGTTTGTGCCGGATCTAACTGCTTTTTTTAATTTTGGCGACCGTGAGTCGCTGCGTTTCGATGATGTTACTGCTTCATTAAATATTGAAGAAGACGGCAGCCTGATTCGGGAAAAATATTTTGAAGTTGGTGTCGATGCCGTGGATCCTGAAAATGATTTTGAGCCAACGCCAACACTGATCAAACTCATTATTGAAAAACGCAATCGTGAAAAAACAATCGCTGAAAGAAAACGATTATTTTACGTTGCTGCCACTCGAGCGATGGATCACCTGGTGTTAGTCGGACAACTTAAAAAACGCAGCACTCGTTCAACCCAGGAATTAGAAGCAACAGAGATAGATCAATTAACCTGCTGGATGGACTGGCTCAACAAAATATTAAATTTGAATGAAAAAATTGAAGGTCAGACAGGTAGGATTAAGTTAGGTGAAAAACAGGGCGAGCATATTTCCATTCCTTATCGGCTGTTTGATGAAAACCAGGCGGTGTTGAGTTTTGAGGAGACGTTGAGGACGGAATTTTTGGTTTAGGTTCTGCCTGGGAATGAGCTTATAATACTATTAACAAAATGATTTTAAGATTTACATTCACCGAATTCTGAACATCAAACGGGAATTATGTAAAATCCATGTTCTGCATTCATAATTCGGTATTCGACATTTGTTATTTCTTTTTTTGAATATCGAATAATGAATACTGAACACCGAATATCGAACAAAATAAAATATAAAAATGTAATTAATTTATTTGTTACAAAGCCAATTTTATTAATTCAACCTTTTGGTTCTAGCTGTCCTGGTTAGGATTTAGAACCCTAAATGGAGCGACTGGCACGTATGTATTTTTTTCTGCGCTGCATGAAGGCAGCGCACTCTGAATGTTTATCTAAAACCAGTAGAAAAAAATTACCTCATTAACGCCTATTTCTAATCTTAATGTGTTCACCGATCTGCAATTTGTAAATTTTAATACTAACGCTTATATTTCTCCTAAAAGTATTTTTCATCCCAAATTAATCCGTAATTCATACCTGCACGGAAATTTATAACCCACTCTCCCCCACATTTATTACCCCTTTGAATTAAAACAATTTATCCTTTTGAATATAAATGTGTTATCAATACTTATTGATGACAAATCACTTATTTATCACAGAAACAAATATTAAGTTAATTTAATTAATAACAATTAGTAAACAGTAAAATGCTGATAAATATTGAAAATAAATATTTACAATACACATTTAATTTAAATATAATCATTATGATACAAATATTAATATTCATAACAATAGTAAAAAAATCAAAAATATTTCATATTTTTTCACTTTTTGCTTGACTTATTCAAAAAAATGTGTTATATATAGTAGGAGAAAGTGGGTTATGGTGGTTGAGCGAACCTATATTACTTTACTAGAATTATCATTTCCCATTTTCCACCAATGGCTTAACATCATACTATCACATAAACTTAACGAATTATTGTAAGCAGCCGTGAGACTTCACATCGGCTGAGGACTCCATTGGTCGCATTCTACTTTTTTATGATGCAGATGCGTCCTGGCGTTCAGGAATGACGCTTACCTTTTTTAGATGAGAAGTCATTCCTGCAATTACGATTTATGGAATGTTTTACGCACAGGGATTCTATTGCCAGGCTGTATTGAAGAATCGCTCAATTTGGGTACCGGTTTTTCATCATTACGATCACAATGGTTTTGGGGGCTGGATTTATCAGCCTACTGGCAATTGGTGTCAACCTAACGTTTCAGACATATCTCACAAATCGTTATTTTGACAATTAACAGGAACTTTAAAGAAACTTAAAATTTTCCTGTTGATCCAAAAATATCCTGTAATCCTGTCAAATTATTTTTTTTAGGTTGGCGCTAATTACCGGTTGGCGGATCAATCCAGCCCCCTAACATCAAACTTCAATTCATGGTGAATTCATGCCATTTTTCTTTGGTGAATATAATTATACATTGGATGCAAAAGGCAGGGTGAATATCCCTGCCACATTCCGTAAAGCTGACCCAAGATTAGAGCAAAGTAAAAATTACATTTTCTTTGACGAAGAAGATATTTGCCTGCATGTTTATACAGCCCATGAATTTGAAACTAATGTTGTTGACTATTTGAAAAAGCTACCCACTCGGAATAAAGATGGACGCGCCTATGCTTCTATTATAGGAGAAAATGTTAGGGAAGTATCTTTGGACAAACAGGGAAGAATTACAATTCCAAATAATTTTTTAGAAAAGGCGAAAATTAAAAAGGATGCTAAGATCATAGGCGCTATCAGCAGAATAGAAATATGGGATCCGGAAGTCAGGAAAAAATATAAAGACGATTTAGGTGGAGCCCAAGCGAAAGCAAAATTGGAAAAAAAATTTTTAACCCAAAAGGAAAGTGAATAAAAACCTTTTACACATACCTGTTCTAGTTGATCAGGTTTTAAAATATTTGGAAATCAATCCATCCGGCACTTACGTGGACTGTACTCTCGGAGGAGGCAGCCATAGTTATCAAATTTTGTCGCGATTAGGAAAAGATGGAAAAATAATTGGTTTAGATTGGGATGATCAGGCAATTGAAATTGCAGGACAAAAATTACAATCTTTTGGGGATAAGTATAAAATAATCAAGAGTAATTTCGCTTCTGTTAAGGATGTATTATTAGCTGAAGGAATTAGTGGAGTAAATGGAATATTACTTGATTTAGGAACCAGTTCATTTCAAATAGATATTCATGATCGCGGATTTAGTTACCTTGCAGAGGGCCCGTTAGATATGAGAATGTCCAGGGAGACCAAGCGAACTGCGGCAGATATTTTGAATGCTGAGTCACAATCCCAGCTCTCCTGGATTTTTAAAAATTATGGTGAAGAAAGACGGTCGAATGCAATTGCCAGGGCAGTTGTAAAAAAAAGACAGCAAAAAGTAATTGAGACGACAAAACAATTTACAAATATAATCGAATCAGTTACTCCTTTTGTTAAGCGAATAAAAACATTAGCAAGATGCTACCAGGCAGTGAGGATTGCTACAAATTTTGAATTGGAAAATCTACAGTGCTTTCTCGACCAATCAATTGATCTTCTTCTTCCTGGTGGCAGGTTGGTTATAATATCATTCCATTCTTTGGAGGACAGACTCGTTAAAAATTTCCTGAACCGGCAGGCAAATCCTTGTGAGTGCCCATCTGAGCTTCCTTATTGTGTCTGCAATAAAAAACCAACCATAAAAATATTAACGCGAAAAGTGGTTACGCCATCGAATGAAGAGATTCAACATAATTCACGGAGCCGGTCATCTAAACTAAGATCTTGCGAAAAATTTTAAGTGAAATTATGCCGCGAAAAATAAAAAAACGAAAAAAAAATAAAAAGCTTTTTAATCAAATTGATCTCGAACAACTGGAAGAAGGGCTTTACCAACCGATAACGAGTTTCCGTGTTTTAATAGGGATTCTCGTTATTGCATTTATTTTAATTGGGAGTGTGTGGCAGAAAGTAAATGTGACACAATTAGCCCAGGACATTGAACAGCTCAATACTCAAAAACAATTGATTGAAGAAAAGAATTCTGAATTAAGATCAAGAATTTTGAAGCTTGCGGATGGTAAGAGAGTTATTAAAATTGCCGAAGATAGATTGAAATTAAATTTTCCTGATTCCGAACTCATCCCGTTGGAAAAGAGGTTTCAAGAATCAGATATTGATGATTAAAACAATTGAAGTTAATTTTTGTTTGAACGAAAACTGGCGAAATTTAAAAAAGCACCTGTCATTGCGAGCGACGAAGGAGCGAAGCAATCTCCTGAATATTAAGCACTTATTAATGGGATTGCTTCGTCGCTTCGCTCCTCGCAATGACAGAACATCACTAAAATTAGGGCTTTTCGTTCAGGCACCAATTAATCGAAACACTTTGACCTCAAATTGATTTTACCATGGTTGGAAGAAAAAAAATAATACATGATGATTTTTTCAAACGACTCCCAGTATTGTTAGTCTTATGCCTGATTTTTTGGCTTGTGCTTGTTGGAAGGTTATTTCAAATTCAAATAGTCGACAGGGCAAAGTATGTAGAGAAAGCGAAAAAACAATATATCGCTGAGGCAGAGCTTTCATCCGATCGAGGCATTATTTATGACCGCATGTTAGAACCTTTAGCTGTGAATCGGCAAACCCACTCAATTGGACTCGATTGTCGAAAAGTAAAAGATCCTGGTTTTGCTGCTACTCATTTTTCTGTGCTTTTTGGAAATAGCAAAGAAAGTTATTTGAGCAAGCTGGAAAGCCATAAAACTTTTTTTTGGCTTTCGAGAAGGGTAAATCAAGAAAAAGCAAATATACTTGATAGCCTTACTATTCCCGGTATAATAATAAGGAAAGAACCAATAAGATTTTATCCAAAAGGCGACCTTGCAGCCCACACAATTGGATTTACTAATATTGATTTAAAGGGATTGAATGGGATAGAGTCTGTTAAAAATTGGGACTTGACCGGTAATAATGGACTTGTTTTTTATACCAAAGATGCACGTGGAAACAGAATAATTGACATGACAAAGCCGGTGAAAAAACCTAAAAAAGGAAAAAATGTAATTTTAACAATCAACAACACTGTTCAATGGATTGTTGAGGAAGAGTTAAAATATGCAGTTGATAAATTTGATGCGGATGCAGGCGTTGTTTTGGTTACAAATCCAAAAACCGCGGAAATATTAGCTTCCGCAGTAGTTCCAACATTTAATCCAAATAACGCCGGAGCTTCGTCTGTAAGAAATCGAAGAAATAGAGCAATAACAGATGTTCACGAGCCTGGATCAACCTTTAAGGCATTTTACATGGCAACTGTTATTGAAAAAGGATTAAAAAAACCCGATGATATTGTATTTTGTGAAAATGGTGAATATACAATATATGATCAAACTGTTAAAGATGAAGCTCCTTATGGATGGTTAAGCGTAGCAAAAGTATTAAAAAAATCGAGTAATATTGGAATGGCTAAAATCGCCTTGGAAATAGCGCCTAAAACAATTTACAGTGTTGTGCGCGATTTTGGTTTTGGATTAGAAACCGGTATTGCTTTACCCGGAGAGGCTTCAGGAGAATTGAAAAATTATATTAACTGGTCTAAACATACTCCCATTGCCATGTCGAGGGGGTATGAAATTTCAGTTACGCCGCTTCAAATGGTTATGGCTTATGGCGCAATTGCAAATGGCGGATTGCTATTAAAACCAAAAATATGCCTTGATGTGGTGGATAAAATTGAAAAGAAGAAATATTCAGTGAAACCTGATGTGATCAGGCGAGTAATTACTGAATCCACCGCGAAAACTTTGACAACCATGCTTGAAGAAGTAGTCTATGACGGAACCGGCAAACGTGCGTACATTAAGGGGCTAAGGATCGCAGGAAAAACCGGGACAGCGATGAAGTATGATACGGAATTAAAAAGATATTCAGAAGATAAATTTGTCAGCTCATTTATTGGTTTCTTCCCTGCTGAATCCCCGCAGATGCTGATTTATGTTATGATAGATAATCCCAAGGTTGATCATCTCGGCGGGAAAGTAGCAGCGCCAACATTCAAAAAAATACTGCAGCGTGTTTTACATTTTGTGGATATTGTACCAAAATCTGATATTTATTATGTAAATAATAAAAATGAAATTAAGAAGGAAAAACATTTCTCAATTCCGGATTTGACAAACAAAAAAGTAGAAGCTGCAAAGGAGATCGCTGAACAATTCGGAATAGAATTGGTTGCCGAAAATCCCGGTGATATAATTTCAAGTCAGGAATTGGTATTAAATAAAAAAACTGGCACTCGCCCACAACTACGAGTGAAACTGAAAAAGTTAGATATCAGCAAAGGAGATTATACATTAGTTCCTTCAGTAAAAGGTTTGGGACTCCGGGAAGCTATTGTGAGAATGTCAAAAGAAAAGTTGCGGGTTATTGTGGAAGGCAGTGGAAGGGTTGTCAGACAAAATCCTGAACCCGGTAAAAAAATTCGAGTGGGCGCTCGCTGTGTGATTGAATGTCAACCTTCAATAGACTTGGCTCAGTTTGAAAGCTGGTAAATTCGCACTAAAGTACAGGCGAAGGCTGAGGCAAAGGCGAAGGAAGAAAGAAAATCTTTAATCCTTTAATCTTTTACTTGCTTCGCCTCAGCCTTTCGTTGTAACAAGTAATTGATTTTGGGAAAAAACTTTTGCACAAAAAAAATTGTCATGAATTTATTATACCGTGAACTATTACAAATCAAAAATCTTGAGATTGAATTTATTGGTGATCTGGCAATATTGGATAAAAAAATTCAGAATTTTTCAATTAATTCAAGAATAATTGGGCAGAATGAAGTTTTTTTCGCGATCAAAGGTGAACAGTTTGATGGACATGATTTTGTCTTCGATGTTTTAAAAAAAGGACTTTCAACATGTGTTGTCTCAAAATCCTGGTTTCAAAGAAAGGATAAAGCTGAACTTGACGGTAATTTTTTTTTAGTTTCAGATACATTAATAGCGCTGCAGGAAATCAGCCGCTATTACCGACTCAAGTTTGATATTCCTGTTTTTGCTTTGACGGGAAGTAATGGGAAAACAACCACAAAGGAAATGATTGCTGCTGTTCTTGGCAAAAAGTTCAATATTTTGAAGACAGAAGGAAATTTAAATAATCACATTGGCGTGCCATTAACTTTATTCGATTTAAATGCAGAGCACGAAATCGCCATCATTGAGATGGGTGCAAACGACTGGGGCGAAATTGCAAGATTATCGGAAATATCCTGTCCTTCGCACGGATTAATAACAAATATCGGCCCGGCGCATCTTGAATTTTTTGGGTCGCTCGCAGGTGTTTTTAAAGCAAAAAATGAACTGTGGCAATATTTAGAGAAGAACGAAGGAATAGCATTTATAAATATTGATGATAATTATTTAAGCAAAAATATTCCACGGGCAAATAAAGTTATCACTTATGGATTTGAAAATCAAGCAGATGTTTTGGGAAAATTTATTTCAATTAACCAAAAAGGACAGCCCCTTATTTCCATTGAAGATCAGGAAATAAATTTAAAAATTGCCGGAATTCACAATATTTATAATGCCTTAGCGGCAGCTGCTGTAGGAGTGGAATTTGGTCTGACAATTCAGCAAATTAAATCCGCTTTAGAAAATTTTCAAGCAGCGTCAAAAAGGATGGAGATTCTTGAAAAAAAAGGAATTATTATTATCAATGATTGCTACAACTCAAATCCGGAATCAGCAAGAAAGGCGTTGCTAACATTATCCCAAATGGAGACAGAAGGCAGAAGGCTGGCAGTTCTCGGGGATATGTTTGAGCTTGGTAAACATGGTAAAAATGAACATAAATCAATTG
The DNA here is from genome assembly GCA_016783825.1 of Candidatus Zhuqueibacterota bacterium. Classification (GTDB taxonomy): domain Bacteria; phylum Zhuqueibacterota; class Zhuqueibacteria; order Thermofontimicrobiales; family Thermofontimicrobiaceae; genus Nigeripontimicrobium. The sequence goes on from JADHVV010000002.1 coordinate 46,959, forward strand.
GAGAATATTTTTCTGCGCTAAAAAATATTGATGTATTATTAGCGCATGGCCCTCTATCAGTATCAACTATTGATGGAGCGAAAAAATCAACAACAAAAAATTGTGAGCATTTTCAAAATAAAGGTGATTTGATAGATAGTCTGTTGGCAATTATAAAAAAAGGGGATTTAATTCTCATAAAAGGTTCAAGAGGCATGGCAATGGAAGAGGTTACTGACGCGCTGCTTGAGTCTTGATTTATCCCGCTTTGTTCATGTACTTAGAATTTTGGTGAAATGTGAAATACCCTATAGGCACTGGGCGTGAAACGAATAAAAGCTGTTTTTCACATTTGACGTTTCACTTAAAAAAGGACAAATTATGTTTTATCATCTTTTTCCTCCTTTACAAGACTTGGTTTCAGGATTTCGCTTATTTTCTTACATTACTTTCAGAAGCTCGATTGCGGCTATTCTTGCATTGTTGATCAGCCTATTTATTGGACCTGTAATAATACGGTTATTAAAGAGACATCAAATAGGTGAAGAAATAAGAAGTGATGGCCCGCAAACCCATTTGAAAAAAGTCGGCACCCCAACCATGGGGGGAATAATTATTTTGATTTCACTAATTATTCCCACCCTATTACTTGCCAGGCTCGATAATATTTATATCTTTTTAATTCTGCTGGCAACTATCTGGGGTGGATCAATTGGCTGGCTTGATGATTATCTCAAAGTCGTTAAAAAAAAGCCAAAAGGATTAATCGCACGCTATAAAATTATCGGACAAGTTTCTTTGGGACTGGTTATCGGGAGCGTGATTTATTTTCACCCCTATTTTAGCGAGATCAAGTCGCTTTCTACTTTGCCATTTTTTAAGAACTATGAAATAGATTTTGGGATATTCTATATTCCAATGGTTATTTTTATTATTACTGCAATGTCAAATAGTGTAAATCTTACAGATGGGTTGGATGGATTAGCTATAGGCCTGGTTGGCATCACCGCGATCGCCTGGGCTGGCATCAGTTATGTGTCCGGGAGAGTGGATTTTAGTTCATATCTGAATATTCTCTACTTACCTGGGGCAGGAGAATTAACAGTTTATTCGGCTGCTTTAATTGGCGCCAGCCTGGGATTTTTATGGCACAATTCATATCCAAGCTCTGTTTTTATGGGAGATACGGGTTCTTTAGCATTAGGATCAGCAATAGGAACATTAGCAGTCTTACTTCGCAAGGAATTGTTGCTGATTATTCTATGCGGAATTTTTGTTGCAGAATCATTGTCAGTTATTTTACAGGTTTCATATTTTAAGCGTACAGGTGGAAAACGATTATTCAAGATGGCGCCAATCCACCACCATTTCGAATTAAAAGGATGGCACGAATCAAAAGTAGTCGTCAGGTTTTGGATAATAGGTATCTTGTTGGCTTTATTGATGTTAATTACTTTTAAAGTACGATGATTATTATAATAAAAACCACTAATTACACGAATTTCAATAAGCACAGAATAATAATTAGTGAAAATTCGTGAAATTAGTGGTTAATATCTTTTTATAATAGACTTATAAACATATTCATATTTTTGATGTCATGAAAAACCAAATAAAAAACAAAATAAAATTTGATGTTATTTTGCTAATTATTGTGCTGTTGCTAATTGTGATCGGAACGGCTGCAATCTACAGCGCCAGTAGTTACAAAGCAAAAACAAATGAAGAAATTAACAATAGTCAACATTATTTGATCAAGCATTTATTTCGCCTGGGTCTTGGATTAATTTTAATGATCCTTTTTATTAAGATAGATTACCAGGCATTGCAAAAAATTGCGCCAATTATTTTAGCATTTTCGTTTATTTTATTGTTATTTGTTTTAGTGGGTGGTGTAACATTAAATGGCAGCAAACGGTCGTTAATAATAAATGGAATTTTTTTTCAACCATCTGAAATGGCAAAATATGCGTTACTTATATTTCTTTCCGTTTACCTGGTGGAAAAAGAAAAAAAATTAAAGGATTTGAGAGAAGGACTTTTTCCTGTTTTAGCAATGGTGGGACTGGTTGTTTTTCCAATCGTTCTGGAACCAGATTTAGGAACAGCCGTGATCATTTTCATTTTGAGCCTAATGCTCATATTTTTAGCAGGAGCAAGTATTTATCATTTATCTGGATTAGTAATGGTTGGAATAGTCGCAGCAGCTATTGTAGTTAAGATTTTTCAATATCAAGGGGATAGGCTAATGGCATTTATCAATGCAGTTAGAGGTGTGAGTGATCCAGCATACCAGGTATTGCAGTCGTTAATTTCATTTGGCAATGGCGGATTTGCAGGCATAGGCATCGGAAATTCTCGCCAGAAGATGCATCACCTGCCACAGCCTTTCACTGATTTTATTTACAGCATTATTGGTGAAGAGGCCGGGATAATCGGATGTTTTATTTTACTGATACTATTTTTGGGATTTTTGTGGCGCGGACTCTGGATTACAATTCATGCTCCGGATAGAAAAGGACAATTATTAGCTTTTGGCATTACTTCTTCAATTTTAGTTTATGCATTTATTAATATTGGGATTTCGCTTAATTTATTACCCGTCACTGGCATAACTTTGCCTTTTATTTCTTATGGCGGCTCTTCGCTAATAATGAATTTAATCGCTGTTGGTATTTTATTGAATATATCCGTGCAGATAAACCAGGGTGTGAGTAAAGCCAACAAAGGCTATAAAAATTATTTAAAAGTAACATCCCGTTCAAGAATAAAAAAAAGAAAAAAATAAAATTTTAATTTGATAGTTGAAAGGAATGAGACATGAAAACAAGACCTGCTCCTTCAATCCAAAATAATTTTCAAATTAGCGGACAACGCGATATTTCCCCAAAGAAAATCCAGCAGAAACTGGAAGTTCTTGAAATGAATTTACTCAATGTTCAGTTAACTGATCAAATATCGTTACAAAACAATTTTTACATTAGTGATGCAAAAAAGATGCTGGTTTTTGCGCGGGAAAATTATAATAAAGGATTTTTTAATGTTTCCGATGCTTCTTTATTACTGGCAAAAACATACATTGAAAGATACAAATCAAACGCATGAAAAATAAAATATTAAAAATCTTTCTGCTAATACTAACAAATATTCTGATTTTGTTGGTAATTTTTTTATTGCTTTGGCATAATAATATCTTTGTGTTAAAAGCAGTGAGAATTTACAATAACCAACTTGTCACAAAAAATGAAATCCTTCGAAGGACCATGTTCGATTTTTCAGCAGATATTTTTAATATTAACATCAACAAAATTGAAAAGGATCTCCTCAAACTCCCAATGATTGAAGATGTAAGGATTAGTCGATTTTATCCATCTATATTAAAGATTCAAGTAAAAGAACATGATCTTATTGCTGGAATATCCGGCTCTGAGGTGGCTGTTGTGACAGAGAAAGGAAATCTTATTTTTAATTACAACCCGGAAGTATTATATGATTTACCCATCATTACCGGTATTCATTTTAAAACTGATACGCTGGAAAACCGAAAACCACAAAATCCTGAATTGATGAAAAAGTGCGTGAAAATTTTAAAAGCAATAAAAAAAAATGATCCCTTATTATTTCATGAAATTTCAGAGCTAAATTTTAGTCAAAATAAAGGAATGATGTTTTTTTTAAGAAAGAATAATATTCCGGTCATTTTTGGAGAGAATAATCTCATCAGAAAGTTGAATTATTTTTCAACCATATTCAATGAATTATTTGAAAAAAAATCATTAAATAGTGTTCTGGCTTTGGATATTCGATATGAAGGTCAGGTTGTTGTTAAACAAAAATAGAATAGGAGAAGCCCGATGGCAAGTGAATATATTGCCGGTCTTGACATAGGAACAACAAAGATCGGGGTGATCATCGCAGAAGTTTCAGAAGACAATTTGCCGAAAATTGTCGGTGTCGGAATGGCTCCTTCGGATGGATTGAGAAAAGGAGTAGTCGTCAATATTGAAAGAACTGTTCGTTCCATTGAAAGCGCGGTTGAGCATGCAGAACAAATGGCTGGAATTAATATTGAAGAAGTATATGTTGGAATCGCTGGAGATCACATCCGGAGTTATAATGGACGAGCAGTCGTTGCAGTTGCAGGCGCCAATAATGAAATTAATGAAGATGATGTAAGGCGGGTAATCGATGCAGCCAAAGCGGTTGTCATGCCAATGGATCGTGAAATATTGCACAACATCCCACAGGAATATATTGTTGACGATGAACGCGGCATTAAAGACCCACTGGGTATGACCGGCACAAGATTGGAAACAGAAGTTCACATCGTTACCGGCGCTATTACGTCGGCACAAAATATAATCCGCAGCGTTGAAAGAGCAGGAATTTATGTTAAAGATTTAGTATTAGAACCACTGGCTTCCAGTTATTCCGTGCTTGATGATGATGAGAAAAAGCTGGGTGTTGTTGTCATGGATATGGGCGGCGGTACAATTGACATTGCGCTTTTTTATGATGAATGTATCCGCCATACGGCTGTTGTTGCATTAGGGGGTGAATATGTAACGAATGATATTGCTCATATATTACGTACTCCTGTTGAACAGGCAGAAATTGTCAAACACCGGTACGGATGCTGTCTGTCTCACTTTATTGAGAATCCTGATGACCCCATCGAAATTCCGGGAATCGGGGGAAGAGCGCCAAGAAAAGTATCCAAAGAATTGTTGACAGAAATTATCCACCCGAGAATGGTTGAAATATTTCGTTTGGTTGCAGGTGAAATCAAAAAATCAGAGTTCGGAAAAATGATGACAGCAGGCGTTGTCCTAACAGGTGGTGGCGCTATGCTAAAAGGCGCTACAGAATTAGCTGAAGAAATTTTTGACATGCCGGTAAAGATGGGAATTCCTAAGGGTTTCAGTGGCTTAATTGATTTGGCAAGAAGTCCAATTCATGCAACGGGTGTTGGTTTGATACTATATGCCTTGAGCAATGAGCACGAGTTAGAAGATTTTCTCAGTGATGACGAAACAGGGAGATTTGAAAATATTTGGGAGAGAATGAAAAGCTGGTTTACATTTAAGAAATAAGGTGATTGGGTAATTAAGTAATAGGATAATTTGTTAATTTAATTATTTGCGTACACAAAGTACAAGGACAATAAGAGAAACCAACGGATAGAAACAATCCAACTGATGAAAGATTTTGATTCCAACTAAAGGCTAAGATTAAAGTTAAGGTTAAGAAAAAAAATATGTAACCGTTCAGCATGGTCATAAATGTCATTCTGAGGGAGCTTGCGACCGAAGCACAGTCTGTACTTCCTTAAAATAATAAGGTAACTGTACAGGAATCTCCCCAATATTCACACAATAATATGAGATTCTTCACTTCCCACTCTCCCCAATCCCTTCCCCCGTTCAGAATGACATTGGTTCGACGAATGGCTGAACTATTACAAAAATATTTATTTATTGATCATAGTCTCAACCTTTTTTTACAAATGATAAATAATGAACAACAAAATATTAACCCATCCCAATAAGGAGGGCTAACCATGAATGAATTAAGATTAAATTTCGATGACTCAGTAATCCCGACAGCAAAGATGAAGGTTATTGGAGTCGGAGGCGCGGGAGGAAACGCTGTTAATAGAATGATTGTTTCTGGTTTAACCGGCGTTGAATTCGTTGCAGCAAATACTGATTTGCAGGCATTAAATGTGTGCAAAGCGCCGGTGCGTTTGCAAATTGGAAAAATGTTGACCAAAGGTCTGGGCGCGGGTGCAGATCCGGATGTTGGCAAAAGAGCGATTGAGGAAGACCAGGAAGCTGTTTTTAATGCACTTAAAGGCGTTGATATGGTTTTTGTGACTGCCGGTATGGGAGGCGGTACCGGGACAGGAGCTGCTCCTATTGTTGCGCAAATTGCCAAGGATCAAAAAGCGCTCACCGTTGGTATTGTTACAAAACCATTCTCATTTGAGGGACCAAAAAGAATGGCTCGGGCTGAAGAAGGAATAAAAGAATTAAAGCAATATGTTGATACGCTTATCGTTATACCCAACCAACGACTGTTGTCTATTGTATCAAAGGATACCAGGCTTAATAAAGCGTTTCAAATGGCTGACGAAGTTCTTTATAACGCAACCAAGGGAATTTCAGATTTAATCACTGTGCCCGGATTGATCAACCTGGATTTTGCAGATGTGAAAACGGTGATGTCGGAAATGGGAGATGCTTTAATGGGCTCAGCAATTGCTAAAGGCGATGATCGTGCAATTGAGGCAGCCAGGAATGCTATTTCGAGTCCACTATTGGATGATGTTTCAATTGACGGCGCCCTTGGCTTGTTAGTAAATATTACCGGCAGTGAAGATATCACATTGAATGAAGTTGAAAACGCTGCAAACTTAATCCAGGAGGCTGTCGGCGAAAAAGCAAATATTATTGTCGGAGCAGTTATTGATGACCAATTTGATGATTCCATCAGGGTAACTGTGATCGCAACCGGCTTTAATAAGGAAGTTCGTAAGCACAAAGTTCCGCTTTCCCGGAAAAAAATGGATTTCATCCATTCAACAATTGATTACCTGGATGTTCCGACTTATCAAAGAAATGATGAAGGCAACTTTGAAACTGAAGTTGATGAGACAGGAACAGGCACCACAATTGTACGAGGAAATCCTAACGGAAATGGACATGATCCGGAGTTCGAATATGAAGATGAAGTTCATAAAGAATTTAAACCTGATGACTATGAGTTTCCAACTTTTCTTCGACGCCGGCATGAAATGTAGTTTTTTCTGCGTCAGCCTGCTGAGTGTTGAAACATAATTCATTGTGGTATGGTTCATGGATTCTGGATGCTTGATCCTGGTTACTGGTTACCCCCATCCCATCAAGAATCAAGTTTCCAGCATCCAGTATCCAGCATCTGGAATCCAAAGAAAAAAGAGAGTTTGTAACTGATTAATAGTTTAGCAATTTTGCATAATTCGGACAAACACAATTTATAATCAATCCTGATACCAAGCATATAAGTCGGAAAAGAATTCGGGTCTTGTATTGATTCACATGACTTTTTTTCATGGGTTGAAGCTAACTTTTGTCATTTGAAACAATGCTTTAATTTCGCATAAATAATATGTTTTGGAATTCAGGATTGATTTTTTTTATTGCCGTAACTGTTCAGCTATTTATTGTATTATTGTCATTCTGAACGAGGGAGGGTGGTGATGTTGGAAAGTGAAGAATCTCATAATATTTTAAAAAAGTGGTGACGTTGGAGAAATTCTTCGGTCGCAAGCTCCCTCAGAATGACTTTTCTATGCTGGCTGAATAGTTACTTAATGCCTATGAAAAAAACACAGGAAAATAAATTCTTCAGTTTCAGTAAAAATATACTGAACAATGAAAAGAATAGTGTTAAACAGCAGCGAGAAGGGCTGCTTTCCATAGCCCTGGTATTTCCCAATTCTTATGCTGTTGGCATGTCTAACCTGGGATTTCAGACCGTTTACAAACTTTTTAATGAATTTCCCGGAGTCAGCTGTGAGCGCGCCTTCTATTACCCATATTTTCCTACTGTTACGAAAACACTGGAATCAAACCGGGAGTTAAGAGAGTTTGATGTCATAGCGTTTTCCGTATCTTTTGAAATGGATTTCATCAACATTATCCAAATATTAATAAATGGTGGGATAACGCCTTTATCTTCAAATCGTGATTTCCGCGAGCCGCTCATTATTGCCGGAGGCGCTGTAACCTTCCTAAATCCTGCCCCGCTCACTCCTTTTGTGGATATTTTTCTAATTGGAGAGTTGGAACCGAAGCTGCACACTTTGATGGAATCATTGCTCAATTCAAAAAAACAAAATCTGTCTAAAAATGAAATATTAGAATCGTTCAACGCCTCCCCCGGGTTTTATGTGCCTGCAAAATTTGAAAATCACCAAAAAGTACAAAAAGTACATTTCCATTTGAAGAATGAGAATCCTCAATATTCACCAATTTTAAGTCCGGATAGCCATTTTAAAAATATGTTCTTAACCGAAGTCGGACGTGGTTGTGGACGTAAATGTAATTTCTGTGCAGCCAGTTTCATCTATCAACCTTTTCGTATCTTTCCGGTGGAGCGAATTCTTGAAACGATCCGGACTCATTGCCAGGAAACAAAAAGAATCGGGCTAATTGGTTCAGCAATTTCCGATTACCCGAAAATCAAAACCCTCTGTTTGCAATTGGTGAAAAAAAATTATCAATTAGGTCTTTCCTCCTTCCGTCTTGATAAAATTGATGATTCTTTTATAAATATCCTGGAACGGGGAAAAGTAAATTCGATTGCCTTTGCCCCTGAAGCAGGAACTGAAAGATTAAGAAAAACAATCAATAAAAATTTATCCCAGGAACAAATTATTGATGCCGCTGAAGTTATTTCGCATTCATCTGTGAACCAGGTCAAACTTTATTTTCTAATCGGATTACCGGGAGAAACATGGGAAGACATTGAAGGGATTGTTACTTTAGTGGATAAAATGCAGCAAATTTTTTATAGAAGTAAAAGAACCAAAAAAATGACTATTAGTGTAAACACTTTTATCCCAAAACCATTCACACCATTTCAATGGGCAGCAATGGAAAAAATCAGTGAGATTCAGCGGAAACGAAAACACCTTAATAAGAAATTGAAAGCTTTGACCGGAGTACAGATTTCTCCTAAAAGCGCTAAGGAAGAAATCTTGCAGGGAATTTTTTCACTCGGTGGGAAAGACATTGGGAAAGCGATTTATTTTAAAATTATTGATAATTTAGACTGGGAGCAAGCCTGGTTAAAAGCCGGGGTGAACGAACAAAAAATATTATTTTCTGAAAAACAATCTGGTGAAGTTTTTCCATGGGATTTTAATGAAGCATGATAAATTGGACACTCATGCACTCACATCGATCCGCAGCGGAGGATTGTCGATAATTGCTGGGTAATATTATTATTAAAAATCTTTGTGTAACTTTGAGGTTCTTTGTGGTACTTTGTGGTACTTTGTGAAATAGCTATTACACAAAGAAGACACAAAGTTTCACAAAAAGATTAAAGCGAATAGTGCGAAAACATCGCCAAAACTTCTACTATATTTATTTTTTATAGCTGCTCCAAAGGAACCATATTATTAAGACATAGTCCTTAAAAGTATGTAGTATCTAACCAGTATACTTCTGCACATTTTTTTTCATTGACATTCTGAATTTGATATTGTATATTATTTTAAAGAATATTTTAGGAGATGATTTATTATGAAAATAAAAGTAATAGTCGAAAAAGGCGAGGATGGTTATTTTGTGGCTCATTGTCCTTCATTAAAAAGCTGCTGGAGTCAGGGTAGAACTCACCAGCAGGCGTTAAAGAATATCCAGGAAGCAATAGAATTATACTTAGAGCCGGAACCTGAATATTTTGTAAAAGACAAAGACCATAAAATTTATGAATTAGTATTATGAAACTTCCATTATTATCAGGTCGGGATGTATTACTAACATTAAACCGTTTGGGTTTTGAAGAACTTCACAGGAAAGGCAGCCATGTTAAAATGAAACATCCTGACGGAAGAAAAATCGTTTTTCCTTTTCACAAAGAAGTTGACCGATATACTATGAAAGGCGCTTTAAAAGATGCAGACGTTGATATTGAAGAATTTATAAACAATATTTAATAAACATCCCAATATAAAAATCCCCTGAAAACTCCAGGGGATTTTTTTATTTAGTTCATCGACGAAAAAACGATCTTGTAACATTCTAAAATGCTCTCTATCAACCTTTAGGAATCGCCGTCATGGTAAACACCATTACAAACAAAGCAACCGTTTCAACAATACCAACAACCATGATGTAATTTCCAAAACCCTTTCCGGTCTCCCCTAACGCATCCGCTGCTTTGGCGCCGGCTTTTCCCTGCATGTAAGCTGAAAATGCCATAGCGAGTCCGGCAAAAGCGCCAAGCAACATCTGGTAATGATAGCTTTCTGCTGGCAAATTAGCGCTCTGTATTGCGTTTCTTAATATCATACCATAAATCGTTTGCGTCAAAGGTGCACCGGCAAATGCAACCAGAATGAATGGCGCAGCTTTGTTCTGTATAAATGCTCGTTTCCATGCACCTATCGCAGCCATTCCGGCAATCCCGGTTCCCAATGCAGAACCTATCGCTGCAATTGCTAACGATAAACTCATGTCTCCTAATCCTGATACCATAATTTTACTCCTTATTATAGGATTTATTTTTTTTATTCAATTATTTTACATTTATTGGTTTATTTGGAAAAATTCCAATTTCCAAATAACAAATTCCAAATAAATCTCAAATTCCAAATCTCAATGACCAATGTTTGAAATTTGATTCCAACTTGGCGGGACAGCTACCCTCTATATTGGAAGATAAAAAATCTTTCCTTCCCATTCATTAAATTTGCTACACTCATAAACTAACAGTATATCTTCTATAACTTGACTAATCAGTGTATCCTGTTTGATTATAAAAATAGCCGGGATTTTTTGACCAGCCTTTTCACGTTCGTAAGCAAACCGAGGAATCGTTTCAGCATCATGAGTTAACAGGATAAGATTTTCTTTGAAGGCATAATCAAGAACTGTTGTATCTTCTACGCCTGAAAGACCAATATCCTGAATTCTTACAATATCCAACTCATTATTTCTTTGTCTTAATCCACGTACAATGTGATTATTGAAGTTTTCATCAGCTAAAAAACGAATCATCAAATTTTATTCTTTCGCATTTTTACGCTTTAATAAACGTTCACGTATCATCTTAGTATCAAAATGTGATTGAATATTTTCCTTAATACTTTCTGCCAAACGATCATGTTTTTCCAAATAAGATTCTACTCTGTCCTGATCATTTAAGTAATAACTTATTGCTGAATATACATCGGCAAGTTTTAAAACAGGATATTGGTAAACTATTTCTTCACATGTTGACCCATTTTTAAAAGCAGTTATCACTGTATTTAGAGTTACACGTGTATCTCCAATTCTTATTATTCCTTCAGAGTCATTTACAAAAGGTACAGTTTTTGTAGCAATCGAAAATTCCATCACACTAAAATCCAATAATTAATTTTCTGATAATGTTTACAAATAAATATAACACTTTATTTCTATCTTGTCAATAAAATTCTGTTCCTTAAACCATCTTAACCTTTATCTCGATCTTGACCTGCGTTCTTTATTCTTATCTTGTCAACAAAATTCTACTCCTTAAACGGTTGATACGGACTCCCTGTCCATTGCACCCCCACATGTCCGGAAAACTCCAATAAATTTAAACGCACGCCGTGTACCAAAATAGACATGCCACATAACGCCAGGTTAATGGAATGACCGAGCAATAATACCACCGCCGCAATTACTCCGCTAACAACCGAATCAATTCCAGCGCCGATCGCCATAGAATTAAAATTTGTTGCAACGATGACAGTTGCTAATCCCACGGCATACAGCCGAATATAAGATACGATGTCAGAAAATGAACTTATTATGTCCAAAGGTAAATTTCCTAAAGTAGCCAATACACCTTTGATAATATTTTTCTGAAAATTAGCAAATAATAAAATAAGAACAACACCGGAAATGAACAGTGGCATTGTTAATCCTGACATCTCTTTTCCCAACACAATGTTATTAGCAATAAAATATACAGCCCATAAAACAAGCACCCAACCTAATTCAGCTATTGCTGTCATTGAGTTTATCCTGCGAAATGCACTCATTAATCGACCGACACTTAATTGAACAACTCCGATTATAAAAGTCAACTTCATGATAAAATCCGATGAATCAGGATTAAAGCTATAAATTTCATCAACAATAAAAATTTTCAAAAATGGCAACTGGGAAATTCTTTCTGCGCCAAACCAGGTGCCTGTTATTAATCCCCATAATATTGTTACTGAACTCATAAAATACATTAAATAGAAAAAATCCTTTGAGCCCTGTTTATTTTTCCTGGAAATGAAGAAAGTAGCAAAGAGAAAAACCAGACCATAACCGGCATCTCCCACAATCATTGCAAAGAAAATACTGAAAAATGCCAGAAATACAAAACTAACATCTTGTTCATTATAACCCGGCAGTGTTCCCATAAATTCGAACAATGGCTTGATAATGCGAATCCACTTTGGATTTCGGGTTAATGTGGGAACTTCGCCGGGATTTTCGGGTGTTTCAATCATGTATCCCCAGCCATCAGCTTCAGCCTGCTTCTTTATTTCCGGCACCAGATCAACCGGGCAAAAACCTGACAGGTAAGCGATCTCCCCTTCCTCGCCCATTCCATATTTAACCAGGTTCAACTGTAACCGACTTTTCAAATCTGTTTGGTATTCCAAAATTCCATTGCGAATTGACGAGAATGACTCAATTGCATCTTCCAGTAAATTGATCTCATCATTTAATTGGGAAATTTTATTTTCCAATTCAACAAGTTCAACCGGCGGAATTGGCTCTTCTCTTAAATCCAGTTTCTCTTCCGGAGATTCTGAAAACAAAGCCAGGTAAATGACATTTTGTTTTTCTTTCGCGACATGAAAAATCTTGTCTTCAGGCAGATTTTTGAGGAAATTTTTATCAGCAATATAAAAACGAATATAAATTCCCGCGTTTTTCAATTGTTGAATTGAATTGTATGAAACAGCTCCCCATTTTTCAAACCAGCGATGGATCTCTTTTTGTTCAGCTAATTCTCGTTGTAGGTTTTCTTTATTGTGCTGATGTTCCAGTATTAAATCAATTTCCGATTGAATATTTTCTATATCCGTTAGCAGCTTTTGGTTTTCAGGGTCACCAATAATTTGTAACGTTTTTTCGACATTCTCTAACTTTGATTCTAACGATTGAATATCTTCCGAAAGCGGATTATTTATATTTTTTATATGCAGCACACCTAACTTTCGTAATTTTTCCAATGCAAAATCACGATGTTTGCCGCTCACCAAAATGGTAACCTTGTTCATTTTGACTATCATACGGGGCTCACTTCTTTCTTCTTTTCAATCTTCCCTTTGGCAATTTTACCACGAACAACCGCCGCTGTCAGTTGATCACCTAAAAAAATTTGAATGATCCGAATACTCTCTTTAGCTTCCGGGATTTTCACTTCTTCAAATAGTTTAATTCGCTGAACAGTAATACGTAACTCTTCTGCTATTATGTCCTGCTGTTCTTTTAAAATTTTTAATTCAGCTCTGCGTTTAATCTGGTCTTTTGTTACTTCAATTCCTTTGTCTATCCAGAGTGGCGTATTGTAAAGATCAATTTCTGCATCTTCAAAAACAACATCCAGGTAAAGCGGAATATCAATACCGGCGATATTGTCTTCATCAGTCTTTATTTCTTTCACCTGAAAAAAGTCATTCAAATCAATGTCCTCAGCAAACACATCAACCCATTTTGTCACCTGTCTGTCTGACTTTTCGATTTCACTTCGCAGTTCATCAATTTTGTTCTGAATTAGCCTGATCTCGGCTAATAACTGTTTTTTCTTCAACTCGAGGGTTGGTAAATATCTGGTGAACCGTTTCAGGTTTTCCTTCTGGACTTTCAGTTCATTTTTTGTGAATCTTATTTTTGCCATTGCAGGTCCTAATTGTTACAAATATGATCTACATTCTTTTTGCAAAGATAATAAATTCCAACACTGAAAACACTGATACCCACCGAAATAAATTTTTTAATTTTTTTTCTTGCTACCGGACACTTTTTTAAAAACTGTACTTTTCGATTATTTGTCATGCCCGAATGCTTCTATCGGGTATCCATTTGATCAATACTTAGGGGATTCCCGCTGAAAACATGCGGGAATGACAGGCTCTCCATGCACAATTTAAAAAGTGTCCGGTAATGAATTTTTTTTCAGTGATATTCAGTGTTATTCGGTGTTTAATTATGCGAAACACATCGCTACGTCATTAATTGGAATTATCCGGCCAATCATTCATTGTCATTGGAATACCTGTCTCTGCTTGATGTTCTGCATAATCGAGATACATTGTTACAATTCTATTCAAGAATTTAATTTCTTTTTCGCGTAAATAATTTTTGGCTATTACTACGTCCGATTTAATAATTTTACCGTTTGGCGCTTTTTTCCAGGTAGTTAATCCCATATAATCTTTTTTATGATCCGCGCGGTTTACAATAAGTTCTGCTGCGGTTTGTCCATGAGTTGCAAAATGAAGCTTGTTCTGAACTATTGCAAAAAAGGTTTTTGTTGTGGGGGATTGCAAATCATAATCAACGGCAGTTGCATAAATATCGGTGATTTGTTGATAAAAATTTCTTTCGCTCTCACGGATATCACGAATTTCAAGTATTAAATCCTTGAAATATTGTTTGCTCAGATATGCTCCGTTTTTAAGCCTAACATCATCAAGAACATATCCACGAATCGCGAAATCTTTTAATACTTGTGTTGCCCATCTTCTAAAATTTGTGGCTCTCTCGGAATTTATTCTATATCCGAGTGATATTATCAATTCTAAATTATAATGTTCAACTTCTCTTTTTACTTTTCTGTTTCCTTCCTTTTGAACTATTAGGAATTTCCTAATAGTTGAATTTTTATCCAACTCCTTAATGGAAAAGATATTTTTTAAGTGTTCATTTATTGTAGGTATTTTTACATCAAATAATTTTGCTATTAGTTTTTGAGTAAGCCATACATTTTCATCTTCTACCCGCACTTCTATACCATCTTTATTAGCTTGAGATGTAAATATCAAAAACTCTGCTGTACTATTCCTTATTGTAAGTCTGTTCTCTTTCTTTTTCATAATTCAATAACGGTAATTCTCTTTTCAAGTGAAAGTTAATAAAATTATATTTGCAATCTCTATATAAAAAAGACAAATTTTTTTAATATGTGCCTAACGGTAACTATATGAAAAGTAGGCGATTTCGTGGCATTTCACTATCAAGTTATACAAAGGTTGAAGCGAGCTACAACCCTTGAATTTACTACAATCCCGCTTATTTTTTATATACATTGTTGTGCGGCGTACTTTGTATTAATCTGTCAAATAATTCTGTTTTGATAATGTATTTTTCTGCATTCCAGCCATTTTCACTCTCAATTTTAATTAGTCCAAAATAGTCCAAAAACCTGTCAAATGTTCGCAATGAATAACATCTTCTTGCCTGCTCCTGATTTGTCTTAAAATTTGACTCTGCGATTTCATTTATTAGTTGTGGAAACGCTTTAAAATATTTGTCCGAATAGAATTTATCGATTCTTTTTTCAGTTCCATATTTACTAAGAAGAATCAATGAAAATCCAAATCCTAATTGTCCAATACTATTTTGTCCATAACCATCATAATAAGCCCAATTAAATTTTGTCCCGAATATTGTAAAAATCAAGAATAGTAGTTTAAAGTCGTTACCAATTATTGATTTCCCTTTTTTTGTCAGGCTTAGTTTGTTATTCCACTTTTTTGCAATTCCTGATATTTCAATTAAAATTCTTGTCAGGTTTATTGTTGAAGAATCAGTCTCTTTATACAATTTCGAAATTCCAGAATCTATGTGTTCCTCTTTTTTTATAAATCCTTGATTGTAAATATCCGAAACAATTTTCGTTGGTAGAAATCCTTTATTTGTAAGTCTTAATTCTCCATGATTTTCAATAAGTTTTAAAAGATATTTTATTTGGTTTAGTATTGGAATTCTTTTGTAGTCTGATTCTGTCAATTTTAATAATTGAATTGGACTATTTTTTTCAAAGGTGTTACAAAGAATATATTGCATTTCAATCGGTGAATATCCATCAAAATCAGGAAGTCCTTGATTGTTCTGCTCATTCATTATTTTGTCGATATGTTTTTGCAATTTTTCTATATCTTCCATTGTTCATCAGTCTGTTTAGTATGCCACACAACGTATGTGTATATTCATTGCTCTTATACCGCTAATTTGGTAGTATAAGAACAATAGATTTCTTTATTCTATCAATATAAAAATTATAAGAAAACCTTCATCCTGACGATTCTCAAATCCACCGTAGCGTTCCGGTAATGAATTACTATTTAGAATTATCCGGCCAAAATTCATTGATCAATTCTGAACGTATTCGAGTCTCCTCAGAAGTGAAGCACTCCGATAAAATTTGCCATCCACGGTCAAGCGCTTGTTCTAACGGAATATTGACTGACAGGTCCATCATTTGTGATCTGAACATACCACCATATTTTAAAAGCTTATTGTCCCAGCTACTCATTCGGAATCCCATGGAACGTTTTTCTTCTGTTTCTAAAAATTGTGCATACAACTGAATCATACCATCCATGATTGCCCGGTGATCTTTTCGGCTTTGTTCTGCGCTGTTCACGTTTTGCTTTAACCGGCTCAATGATCCAAATGGATCAATAAAACCCGTGTGCAAATAGAACTGACCTTCGGTAATGTAACCGGTATTATCCGGGACCGGGTGCGTTACATCATCGCCAGGCATGGTTGTTACTGCCAAAACAGTAATGGAACCAGCGCCTTCAAAATCCACAGCCTTTTCGTAACGAGCAGCTAACTGGCTGTAGAGATCGCCGGGGTAGCCACGGTTTGATGGAACCTGTTCCATGGTTATTGCAATTTCTTTTAACGCATCAGCGAAGTTTGTCATATCTGTCAACAGTACAAGCACTTCTTTTCCCTTTAATGCAAATTGCTCTGCAACTGCAAGGGCTAAATCCGGCACCATCAAACTTTCCACGATGGGATCGGCTGCGGTGTTCATAAAAAAGATAGATCGTGAAAGCGCGCCGCCCTCTTCGAGTGTATTTTTAAATTTCATGTATTCGTCATACTTCAACCCGATACCGCCCAGAATGATCATATCGACTTCCGCCTGCAACGCAACACGGGCTAACAACTCGTTGTAAGGTTCCCCGGAAATGGAAAAGATGGGCAATTTTTGCGAAACAACCAGCGAGTTAAAAACATCGATCATGGGAATATTTGTACGGATCATTCTTTTTGGAATAATTCTTTTTGCCGGGTTAACGCTGGGCCCTGCCACGTTGATCAAATGTTCTGTAAGCAATGGTCCTTTATCCCTGGGATTGCCGGCGCCGTCAAAAATTCGTCCAAGCATATTATCGGAAAACGTGACCTGCATGGGACGTCCAAGAAAACGGATCTCATCATTTATGGAAACACCCCGGCTGCCGGTAAAAACCTGCAACGAAACCAGGTCATTGTCGATTTTAATTACCTGTGCCAGCGACTTTCCTCGTTTTGTAGTTATTTCAGCAAGCTCTTCATATTCAATATCCGTCGCTTTAACCGTGATAACATTTCCGCTTATTTGTAATATTTTATTATAAACTTTTCTCATTTTCCGAGTACTCCTTAATTAATTTCTCTATCGCACCTTCCTGGCTTTTAAACTCGGTGGAATCCATTTTGATATAGTTCCAATCAATGAACAATTGCCGCAATCTATTAAAAAACTCCCTGGCTTGTTCTTTTTCTTCTAAAATGAATTCCGTTTCAAGCACTCTCTCAACAACATCAAAAACATATTTTTGTCTTTCTTCACTCGAAGCAGCGTCCACTTCGTCAAACGCATTCTGTTGAAGAAACACACTGTCCAAAAACTCGGATTTCATATAGGATTGGAAATCATCAATCGATGTTCCTTCTTCGCCAACTACCATCATCATTTGACCAACATCATTTCCCCTTCTCAGCATATCCTTGGCATCATCAATTTTTTGCTGGGGAATGAAACTATCGTATTTGCTCCAGCTATCCAATGGATCAATGGATGGAAAACGGCGAGCATTGGCTCGATCACGGGACAGTCCGAGAAACGCGCCAACAACCTTCAACGTAGATTGTGTAACAGGTTCTTCAAAATTACCACCGGCAGGACTAACCGTTCCACCGATTGTTAAACTCCCTGTTTCGCCTGTATTCAATTCAACCAAACCGGAGCGTTCATAAAATTCTGCAATACGAGATTCAAGGTAAGCCGGGAATGCTTCTTCCCCGGGAATTTCTTCCAACCTGCCGGAAAGCTCGCGCATTGCCTGCGCCCATCGTGAAGTAGAATCTGCCAACATCAAAACATCCAATCCCATTTGCCGGTAATATTCGCCAAGGGTCACTGCCGTATAAACCGAAGCCTCTCGGGCAGCAACCGGCATGGAACTGGTATTACAAATAATTATCGTTCTTTCCATCAACGTTTTGCCGGTTTTCGGGTCTTCCAATTCGGGAAACTCCCGCAGCAATTCCACAACTTCTCCAGCCCGCTCACCACACGCAGCAACGATGATAATATCTGCCTCTGCATGGCGGCTCAAAATATGTTGCAGCACTGTTTTTCCGGCGCCAAATGGTCCGGGCACACAAAATGTTCCTCCTTTTGCAACCGGGAAAAATGTATCGATGATCCGTGCCTGGGTAACTATTGGTTCTTTGGGAACAATTTTATCGCGGTAAGCATTAATTGGAATTTTCACCGGCCAATTAAAATACATGGAAATCTCATGAACACCACCTTTTTCATCTTTCAATTTCGCAATAGTATCTTTAATTGTATATTCCCCGGCTTCAACAATGTGGTCAACAGTCAACTCACCCGGCAGGTCAAATGGCACCATAATGGCATGTTTAAAAATCCCTTCGGGAACAGTGCCAAGTGGGATGCCTTGGACTACCGTATCTCCTTTTTTCACAGAAGGTATAAATTCCCATTTTTTTTCGTCGTCCAATGGTTTAAGTTCCACACCGCGCGGCAGGAAAAATCCATAATGTTCAGCAAGATCGTGCAAAGGATTTTGCAGTCCGTCATAAACCTGCCCTAAAAGTCCGGGACCTAATTGTACTGATAAAAGCTGACCGCTGAACTCAACAATGTCCCCGATTTTTAATCCCTTCGTACTTTCGAACACTTGTAAAAATGCAACACCGTCACCAATGCGGACAATTTCTGCCTTCAATCTTTCCTCACCTTTGATGATGTATGCCACCTCGTTTTGCATGATATTTATGTCAACGGAAACCGTAACCATGTTTCCACTAATACCAATTATTTTTCCAGTATTCTGGTTCATAAAGATACCTCCTGACGCGCTAAAGCGCAGGCGAAGGCAGAGGCAAAGGCGAAGGAAGATAAGAAAATCCCTAATCCCTGTTGCTTTAATCTTTTACCTTACTTCGCCTTAGCCTTCGCCTCAGCCTTTTCAATGTAATAGTCATTAAACTTGGTTAATAATACTTTTGCGAAATAACAAATATTTAAATTGTAACACTATAGAGCTTTTGAAATTTTTCCATTCCTGCTTCTTTATTAAAAGCGAAGTACCTGCTCAATAATTGTAGTTTTAAAAAATATAAAATAAGAAATCCAATGTCAAAATGATGTTCACGTTCCATCTCATCGATGAACGTCCACTGTTTTTCCATCAGCCGAATTTCGATCTCAAGGGGATCCCCATCTTTCAACATTGAAACGGGAAAACCGGTAGGCTTAAAATCCAGGTCCCGGCGCTGCGCATCACGCCAGAGTCCGATGTCAGATCGCATTTGAGATTCAAAATCGTTATATTGTTTCAGCACGTGATCTTTGGTTTTGCTGTCTGACAAATTTGCTTTGCTGATTCTCGAAAGCGAAGTCAAATCTTTTTCACTTACCCACTTTTGCGCTTCATCCAAAAATTTTGTGATACTCATATCTGTTTCTTTGCCAAAAACTAATGTCGGCAATTGGGAAACAAAATAGTAATATTTATCCATTCTGTTTCTCCAGAATTTCTTTCAACCGCGGATTGATCAATGATTTCAAAACCTCGGCAATTGCAGCATCCGAAAAATCATAATAAACCTGCTCCCCTTTTAAGCCAATGCGAAACCCGTTGCTCACATCCGGACTGACCTTGATGGTTACGGAGTCCTGTAACTCTTTTTTCAATCCACTGAATAATAAATTTTCCAGTTCCTGTTTATCCTTCTCGTTAAGGACAATTTCAGTGTCCCCGTTTTTTGCCCAATTATCTAAAATATTCGTAACCAACTCATTCAAAAAATTTGGTCTCAAAACAGCCGCCACTTCTTTTTTGAATACATTATCGAACAGCCCGTCAATTTTTTCCTTTAACAAAAGTTCGGCATTTCGGACGGCTTGCCGCAAATCTGCTATGGCATTCTGTTGAAATTGATCTGCCTGCCGCTTTCCATCTTCCACTATTTTTGCGGACTCTTTTTTTGCGTCATCCAAAACAGTTACTGCCTGTTTTTTAGCGTCACTAATTATTTCATCCGCCTTCTGCTGCGCATCTTCAATACCTTCTTTTCGTATTTTCTCGATCAGGCTGTCTAATTTGACATCCATCTATATTCCTCCTAAATTTTTTGTGAATTTAGTAATTGGTGGAATGTGCAATTGCGTGAATAGGTAATTAGTGGAATGGGTAATTAGTAGATTAGGTAATTGGGTAAAGAGTTAATTACATATTAAAATTCTATTATTCTATTACCCTATTTCCTTATTACCTACTTACCATATTACCTTAATACCCAATTACCTTATTACCTAATCATCCTATATACCATTATTCTCTTTGAACTAATTATCCACTCTAATAACAAACAAAAACTATCACTTCCCTCCAGCTTTCGCCCATCGCGTTCCCAGTGTTACTGCGGCAATAATTCCAATAATCACTCCGTAAGTTGTACTCTCCATTATGCTTCCCAAAGCGAAACCCAATAATATTCCCACAGCTACTCCTGACCAAAGACGTATTCGGGCTTTTCTTGGAAGATAACTCATAAATGAAACCTGTTACTTTTGTATTACAATAAATTGGCTGGGATGCAGAAAATTAATTCAAAAATTCTCTGCAATTTTGAGTGATTTATTCTAATAAAACGAATGCAATTATAAGGAATTCGGAGAACAAAAGCAAGAGATTTTTTGAGGGGTATTGTTAAAACTTTTGTTTTGGTCTTGTATATCTAAACGAGAAACTTTACTAAACCTTTAAGGTTTAGTAAAGTTAATTTCGTCATTTATTCCTTGACTTTTCAAATAAATTGTTTTATAATTTCACTAATTAGTGTATGTCCGAGAAAGCAGTCATTCCGGTTGGAGCGCAGCGGAATACCGGAATCTTGTGCATAAAACCATGAGATTCCGGCACAAAAAATCGCCGGAATGACAAAACATACCTTTTTCGGACAGACACTAAT
>JADHVV010000036.1 GCA_016783825.1 Candidatus Zhuqueibacterota bacterium
TTTAAATCTGTTCTTTTAGCAAGCTCGTACATTAACCTTCCAATCCCACATCCCAGTACGAGACAGTAACCTTTTTTAATGCCGGTCTCTTTAATGATCTGTTTTGCCGCAGAAGAATATACTTTTGTGCGTTCATCTTTTGGATACGGATTCCTATCTTTTTCCGGTCTAATGATTCTTGGTTTTGACTTTTTTCCCTTTTGGAAACAATGAATCGTCCCCATATCAGTGCTGACAAGTAAATTCCCATTGGCAACAGTTAGACTGTAAGCTTTTCCATTTATTTTATTTGACCACAACAACTTTCCGTCGTTTTTATCAAACACATCAATTTTCCCATTGCCGCCGATGATTAACGCATTATCAGCAAGTATCATTGAGTAAGTATCTTCCAAAGGCTGCTGCCAGATTAATCCACCCGATTCAACATTTTTGATCTTCTTATCAATTTTAGTGATCTTGTTGATAACTTTCTCCATTTGCGCATCAATTCTGGCTAACCTTTTTTTGCCTTTGGCTAACTTCCTTTTTTCTCTTAAATCCCACAAATCATTGGTTAAATCACTTTTTGTTTCTTCAACTTTTTTCCATTCTTTGTAATTTTTGTTGTGCAGTGTTCGGTTTATAGCAGAAATTTCGTTATCTGATCGCAGATATGAAACTTCATCCTGAATAATAATTTGAAGTCCGTTAAACGATGCGATTTGATCTTTAGAATTTGGCTCCCTGATCTCAAGCTCTCCCAAATCCCCGCCACCATAAACCAATGATTCTCCATTCAGCAAAGCAAAAGTCCCGCCAGTTCCCGAAAACGTACCTAATTTTCTTCCATCTACCAAGCTAAAAACCTCGGGAGTTGATCTGCCGGTTGGTATAAATATTTTAGATGACGAAGCCAGCATAAATCCCTGGGGTGAAAGAGCATCCGAAGGTTGATCCCAGATTTTATTCCCGGTTTTAGCATCAAGGGCAAACATGGTCACCCCTTCATTGGGAAATATACCCGCACAAAAATAGGCAATATCATTTTGAATGATTATCCCTGTTCTCACGGGTATGACAGAGATCAAACGTTCATTCCCTGGAATTATTCTTTTGGTGTTTGTTGCATCAAACAGCCAAATGACGTTACCGTTTTTACCATTGAGACAATAAACATTTCCATCATCCGAACCAAAATAAATATTACCTTCATGAATAGTTGGTGCGAGACGAACCGGACCGCCGGCAAAAAAAGACCATTTCTCCTTTCCGGTTGAAATATCGAGACAATAGATTTTATCGTTTGCAGATGAACCAAAATAAACATTATTACCTGCACCAACAACATGATAAGCCCGGTCATAGGTTACTCTCGGTTTAATATTGGCTTCTCGATGCCAGTAATCAGTTTTAGCTGGAGAAGGCCAGGCTGGTTGAGGCGCGTGTTTGCTCACATATTGCCAATTCTCTGACAACGGAAAATTTAACTTCTCATTGGAGATACCACTTCTTTGGTTGTCGTGCATGTAGGTGTTCCAGTCACCACAAAGTAAAAAGTTATTTGAGATATCGATAATCAATAATTTTAAAACAATTATAATACTTATCAAAAAAATGTCAGAAAAAAATCGGTAAATTTTCATTCATTCAGTCCTTATAATAATCTGTGAGATATATTCAATTAATTAAAATTCTTGCCTCAAGCCAACAGTAAATCTCCTGCCAAAATCAGGATAGCCCACGACAGTCGAAAATTTCTGGTTTGTTATATTATGAATTTCAAAATAGACTCGTGTGTTGATTTTTTTTTGAATTGACATCCCCAAAGTAAGATCAATCGCAACAAAATCACCAAGCGGTTGGGGTTGTGCAGGCTTCTCCTTTGTACTAGCAACGAATCGCGTACTCTCAAACGAAGAAAGATATTGTCCAAGAAGTGTAAAATCAAAATTGTGATACTGACCATAAATACCACAATTACCGATGATTTGAGGTAATTCTCTATTTCGCTGCATTTTTCCTTCTACTTCAATTCGAGAAGACATTGCTGCAAAATTAATAAAAGTATCAGCAAAATCGAACAATCCTGTAACTTTAGTTTCAAACTCCAAACCGAACTGATCTTGATTTCTATTTAGATAAAGTTCTAAAGTTCGATTTTCCGAATCATGTGTTTGACCGCTTAAAACAATCGCATTTTTCTGATTTAGTAAAAATCCGGTAACAGAAATCTGCCCAATTCCGAACCACATTTTTTTTAATCCGACATCAATTTTGATTCGTTGCTCATGTTTCGGTTCTTGGAGATTTAAACCTAAAGAACCCCGACGTGGGTGAATTTCTCCTGCTGAACTATTGATATGCAATGAGTAATTCATAGGGAAATAATAAACCATTCCCAGACTTCCCTGAAATAATGACGGTTCCCATTCATCTTTTATTGATGTAACTTTATTGAATAATTTTGCACTTCCATTGATATTGAAAGCGCCGTAATCATCAATGTAAGTTTTTTGCCAACGTAATCCGGCGTCTAACCTCAGGCGATTGAAACGGTGTTCGTCAACCACAACAGCCGAATAGGTGGAAAGATCACATCGTTTTCCAACATAAAATCGTTTACCATCAGGGGCAATCCATCTGTTGATAAGTCCGCCAAACCGCAATACATTGTCTTCAGAGAGTGCCAAAGACTGTATTATATTCACTCCTGATTCATAGTCGCGTTCAGATGTTTTTATTATCTCGTGACTATTATCATCTTCATCGATTAGGGTGGGATCTCGATGCGTATAGTACAAAAGAATATCTGTAGCAGTGTTTTTAGTCGGTTGGAAACGTATTTTTAAGTTTGTAAGTGTTGTTCTGAACGGACTAAAACTCCAAAGCTCAGTCTGGAACCTGATCGCTGCTGGTTCCTCCGCAAGGGCTAATTCCCTTTTACCATCCAGATGAAACAGATCAAGCCTCATTGTAAATTTTTCGTTAGGATTCCAGGTTAAGCTACCATAAAAATTAGCAAGCCTCTCAGCAGCATTTTTATTTAATGGCCCATCGGTATGACGAAAGCCAATCCCTGATGCATAAGACATCTTCCCAAATTTCCCCCCGTGAGAAATATGGGTGCGAAATGTGCCAAAAGAGCCGTATTCAATCTCACGAGATGTTTCAGGATTCTCATACTGCTTGGTAACAATATTAATTACTCCAGCCAATCCTGAAAGACCGGTTAACAATGCTGCACTTGATCGAATTACTTCGATTTTCTCAATGTCATTTGATGAAAAAAAGTATGGCGTTTCATAAAATTCACGTTGCCATGCGCCATTTACAGCATAATCCGGGTATGGATATTGCTGACCGCGAAAAGAAACAAACTGCTTCACTTTTCTTCCCCTGGTTTCTATCATGGCACCTGGAATATATTTTACAGCGTCAACAATTGTTTTTGCTCCCTGTCTCTTTATTTCACGATGTGTTATGATACTGGTAACAATATCAAGTGCTGGAGATTCTTTTCGAGGCTCTGACACAACATCGCGGTCTCGCTTTCCTGTTACAGTAACGGGACTGAGTTGTAAAACAGTTGGCTTGAGCTCAAAATTTATCGTTTGGATTTCATTCTGATTGATTACAATATTTTTTTTAGAAGGCTTATAGCCAATCATTGTTACTAACAACGTGAAATTGCCTTTATATGGCACATTAATTTTAAATGAACCATTAAGATCACTAAAGCTTCCTAATTCAGTATCTAAAATTACAATATTTGCGTTTGATAGAGGTTTATGAGTTTCTGCATCTCGCACTGTTCCGACAATTTCAGAAGATAAGCAAGATGTCTGCGCAATAATGTTGAAACAAGCAGAGATAAAAATTATGTAAATTAAATGTTTTGATTTTATTAGAGATATTTTTGTAGTCATTAAATTAATCCAAAGATTATCTTTGAAAATTGTTCAAATTTAACTAAACGTGTTCGTTTCTTTTATTCATCCAAAAAGGAACTGTTACAAACCAAAGAACAGTCCCAATAAGCATGAGATTCTTATGAGTCGATAATTCAATAATGTTAGCAAAAACCAAAACTGCAGGGACAATTGTTAATATTAAACCAAGTAAAGATAATATTATTAGAATTAGTTTCATTGTTAAACTCCAGTTGGTTGAAGATTTCTCTGAATCAATTTACTAAAAAGAATATACAATATTGCTGCGATAAACCATCCGGGAAGACCTAAAAAGAATACTTCCAAACCAAAATATAAATTAATGAATAGACACAAAGCCAGTGTCAGCAGCCAGGCAATCATTGCCGCTAAATTAAATGATTTTCCAAAGGTCTCAGTAAATTCAGATTTTAGTCCTATTTTGGGGAGAATATAAAAATCTAAAAAGATAACTGCTCCCATTGGCATGAGCACCAAACCATATATTGCTACAAACTCAAGCAATTTCATGACCAAAGCCGGGAATAATGCGACAAAGGTCGTTATCATTCCAATTACCATGGTTACCTTCCAGGTTTTCCATTTTGGACGAATAGATTGTAAAGCCAGGCCTGCCCGATAGATAGTTGGATTTGCCGTTGTCCAGCCGGCAATAATTACACAAATTGCGCCCGCAATTCCGGCAGCTCTAAAAGCAACCGGACCGGGAGCAAATTCTGTACTGTAACTGGTTTCCATTAAAAAAAGCGAATATAATATTCCGGAAGCGATCCAGGCGATGTAATGCCCAAGGTACATCCCTGTTGCTGCTGAAGCACCATAATACCATTTTTTAGCGTAGCGCAGAATTGATAAATCTGACATGCCGATATGCATTGCCATATTACAAAACCAGGCAAAAAACATCACATGCCAGAAAGTAAATTTGCTCTGCCCTTCAAGCGGCACACCTGTCCATATTTTTGTTTTTGCTACTCCCCAAAAATCAGATATTGATTTAACACCAAGTTCCGGCAAAACCGCAATAGCTGCTGCAATAAAGACCCAGATCATCCAGGGGGCAGCGATGTTTGCAAATTTTGATACCTGGCTATAACCGAACATGGCAACTGTTGTTGTTACAGCGCCGACAAGGAGAACAGCAATAATCCACCCGATACTGTTAGGCAGCCAATGATGCAGAGATGGCATTGACATATTAAAAGGGATTCCAACCGCTGTTGCAGAAACGGCTATCATAGCTCCTGCTAAAAAACAGAACATCAGAGCATTAACAAGATTATAAACTTGAGTAAGCCTTTTGCCGGCGATCCTTTCTAACATATAGTAGAGCGTGAGCCTTTTTTTAGCAGCTATTGGAGCACAAAGAAAAACCCAACTCAAAACAGCCAATAAGTTACCTATAAGCAATCCCAAAACCAGATCGAAAGCTGCAACGCCGTGAGCAACAAATAAGGGTCCTATCACAAATTCAGTGCCCGCAGTGTGTTCTCCCGCGTACATTCCAATAAAACTCCCCCAGCCTTTCCATTTTTCCTTTGGAACCGGGGTGCGCTCGAATTCAACGACTTCATTGAGTTGTTTAATAATTCTTTTTTCAGACATAAGGAGTTCCTTATTTTTGACCTTAATTATTTTGATTTTTTAATAATTCTATCCGGCGCATTTTTCTCAATATTCGTAATAGTTCACAACCTTTGCTGTTCCTTCTTTTGATTTCAGAACAAGGATTAACGATTTACGATTTTAGAAGTATTGATGATTTTTTCAATCAAATTTTTAAATACAGCGTTCCTTACATAAATCAAAAATCGTTAATCCCCCGATAAATCCAATTTATTCGTAAATCATTTTTTCATGTAAAAAAAATTGGGAGGTGAACTATTACCAATATTCTAATCGAGTTAATGCGGCTCAAAAGACTTCACCGAAGGTCCTGCCAACAATTTTTCATTGATGAAAACTTCTGAGCGAAATTGAGCTATCCTTTCGGCTGATGAAGCATTGTGGGCTGCCTGCTCTAAAGTGGTTTCTCCTGTTGAGATAACAGCATAGCCTGCTACAACACAACAGCCTTTATACCATCTAAGCATATTCAGGATTGGATTCTCCGCAGTATCATTTGCCAATTGAAACATATCAACAAGTCCGAGTTTTGGATTTAGATAAATTGCCTCTGCATCGATCGGTAATATCACCGGATGTTCATTGGCTGAATAGGGAATTTTAATATTATTTCCCATCAAAATACCTATGCCATAGTTCTCAGCCAGTATTGCCATCCCCTCGGCAGTGGCTAATGGGCTTGTAGTGATCATGCAAGTGTTTTGATGTGTATTTTGATAAATTAATTTATGTATTTTCAAATCCAGGGTGTCGTCTTTTTTAAATTCGATATTTTTCTTATATAACGGAAATTTGAATTCTTCAGGCATTGCTGACATCGGACAATAGATCATCTCGGTAGCCGATATTTTTTGGCTCATCGAACCGGTACCATAGGCACCAATAGAATTATTATAATTATAATTGAGGCGCAAACGAAAATCATTAATCACTGTCTCATCAGATATTTCTGAATGTGAATTTTTATCAAGATTTAGCGAATGCGGTTTTAAAGGAAAGAAAATATCTTTGCCTTTTTCTAATATTTCTTTTTGAATTTCAGTAACATTTATTCCTCGTCTGCTTAAGAAAATACTTAATTTTGAGCTTAAATCAAGAACACTTAACCTGTAAAGTACATCTTCAGGCGAAACACCTCTTGCAAAAGGTCCATGTCCCCTAACGATAGTAATTTTGTTCTCATGCAAATATATTGGAATTCTTTCCTCCATTTCCGCAGACCCAACAGGCTGGTGGTAGCTGCCTACTTCAACGCCACCGACAACATAAGCTCCGTAAATATCAACCGGGTGATAAAGATATTCTTCCCTGCCTTTACTGTCGATTCCCAGGTAATACAGGAACATTTGTTTATATTTCGAATCAAACGAAATGAAAGTGCTGTTCAGATAATGTGCATGAATAACTGCATTAACGCCCGGCATATTTAAAATAGTGCGATGAATGGTAGATTCTGTAGATCCACGCGCATCTCCCCAACTGACGCCAGAAAACCTGATTGGAACCAAATCCGTAGGGATAAGTGCGCCACACTGAGAACCACTTGAAGTAATATAAAAAAAATCATCATCATTTGGATCACGCATTGAAAGATTACCACTATGCGTATTATTAGCATTAATCCGAGAAATCGCAGCGCCAACTTTGCGAAACCGGTCATAAATTTGTTGAGTATTTTCTGTCTGCTTTTCCATAGTTCCCTTATTTTTTACCAGGTTTGCTAAAAATAGAATTTGCTGGAATGAATTTTAGTAACTCAAACTGTTTCAATGTATTGTAAGTTGGTATTCCAGTATTTTCCCATCCGAAAGAAGTATAATATGCCTCGTGCATTTTTTGGAATCCAACACAATCACACACAACTGTCCCTTCTTTTGTTTGGATACTCTCATTATAAAAGCGATCCGGGAGCCAATCGTTATCCTGTGT
Source organism: Candidatus Zhuqueibacterota bacterium (assembly GCA_016783825.1). Lineage (GTDB taxonomy): Bacteria > Zhuqueibacterota > Zhuqueibacteria > Thermofontimicrobiales > Thermofontimicrobiaceae > Nigeripontimicrobium. The sequence continues at coordinate 7,488 of JADHVV010000036.1, forward strand.
TAAACCGCATAATAAGTTGAAAACCCTCTCCAAAGTCACCGTACGCTGTGCCAGCTTTTTTAAGGTACCTGAATTATGATCCTCCCCTGTTACTGCATTTACCAGGGCGGCATATTCATCTAATCCCAGTGAAAATGATCCATAAGCGCAGGCACCAATTATATCGAGCGTGGTATTTTTCAACGCAGCATTTTTAGAAATAAGCGGCGTGCCTTCAATTCGATTAGCGGGCCATTCTCCATATCCGGCACAATACGCCTGGGTAATCGTGTAACCACCCTCAAGATGGCAGCCGCCGCGGTTGTTCATCTCATAACAAAGCGCTTGGCTGAATGATGTCCTTGGATCGTATGCAGGAAGCTCCAAACCTTTGACGGTCATGGAAAATTCTTCGTGCCCATATCTTTGACAGAATTTGAGAGAACCTTTTGCAAGATTTTTACCAATACCTGTTGACGTTCCAATTAATTTTACAATTGGAATTAATAGATTTGACTTTCCAAATCCTGGTTCTCCAAACTCTTTAATAAAATCTTTTGCATCAACCAGAAGCAGGCTCTCTTTTTCTGTCAGGGCATCCTTTTTAGTACTTACATATTTATAAAGTTCAAAAAATGCTGCAATGGTTCCGCCTAAAGATATTGTATCGAGACCATAACGGTTTGCCAAATAATTAGCTTCTGTAATGATCGTTAAATCATAAATCGAAAGATTAGCACCCAGCAGTGTTACTGATTCAAACTCAGGTCCCTCGCCTCTTTCAATAATATTATTATTTTCATCAAAAATTGTTGTATCTCGTTTGCATATAATCGGACAATTAAAGCAGGCGCTTTTTTTTACAGTGATCTTCTTCTCCCCTGTTTTTGCATTTTTATAATGATTTCTAAGCGCTTCACCATTTATTCTATTTATGTTTTCCTGCTTATGATTTGTGTCCTTCATATTATTGTGAATTAGTTGGTTATAATTATTGACCATTCCTAAAATACCCAGTGAACCCATGGAAGCAAGAATACCAAACATTTTTTCTCTTTTTGTAAATTTACCCAGATCTAATTTCATTTTCGCATGGTATATGGCACCACTTTCATTTTTGGGATCAAAGCTTTTTTCGTCAGCAACTTCAATTCTTTTGTCAGGATCAGGGATAGCCGCGATGGCAAAAAGATTTTTAGAACCCCAAACAGCGCCTCCGCCTCCTCTGCCTAATGCTTTTCCTGAATCGCTCATAACTGATGCAAAATAAGATAGATTTTTCCCACCAGATCCAATAGTGAGTACTTGAGCTTTGTTTGACAATTTTTCTTTGAGTAGAAATCTGGTTTCAATAGCGTCAAGATCGGAAATCGCTGAAGCGTCTAAAAAATCAACACCTGTACTTGTTAACACTAAATATACAGGAGATGCTGCCTTACCTGTTATGATAACAACGTCAAAACCTGTTCTCTTTAAATTTACACTAAAACGTCCGCCTGCATTGGTGCTCCCATAACCATTGGTTAAAGGTGATTTATAATTCATGTGAAATCTTCCCGAGGTTGGCATTTTTGTTCCAGTGGTTGGGGAAGTTGAAATGATGATCACATTATCTTCAGAAAGGGGGTCCACTTCTGAAAAAGCGCTTTGATATTTTTTCTGTTTTTCTAACTCTAAAAAGTGCCTGCACAATAACGCAACACCAAGTCCTCTCCCACCAAAAAAAAGTTTAGCTAAGTTTGAATCAAGTGGGGTGGTATAATATTTTTGCTTTGTCAGGTCAATATGTAAAATTTCACCCATGTATCCTTGAGGTAGTTGCCCCATGTGCTGTTTATCCTTTCCATGAAGATATTTTATTATATTCTATCTGTTCAGTTATTCAAAAAGCAGGTTAAATCACTTTTTTTGGGCGTGTATAAAGATGTAAAAAGTACAAAATTAAATAGTTATTGTCAATGCTTTTTTAATAGTTGAAGAACAAATCGGTACTTTTCCATGAAATTTTATTCAAATATAATTGCTTAACTAAATTTATTTCTTGATTTTTAAATTCCATCTTGCTATAATTACATCTTTAGGGGGTGGGATAAAATAAGTTGATTATGCTAACTATATAATCTATTGTTTTTTAATGTCCGTAAAATTTCAGATCACCAAGTTATTTAATCCCACCCCCTTAACATTATGAACATAATAGTTTCGTATGAACGCCATAAATCTTCAAATAAAAAAGGAATATTGAAAAGGTGAGAATCCCATGAAAGAAATTTTTCCCAAGTCTTTGAATTATCTAAAAATTCCAAAATATTTAATCATTTTTATTTCCGGTATGTTAATAGGCAGCATTTTAACCTACATTGCTATTCAAATACCCAGGGACATTGAAACGGCTAAACAAGATACCAGCATTACTATTGAAAAACCAGAATTCGATCCTTTTGCAAAATTTGATATTCCACACAAAAATAGAATTGAATCAAAGATCCGCTATTACATTCGTCCGGGCAGAAAATTAGACCTGGTTGAAAAATACAAACGCTCCGGAAGATACTTGCCAATGATCAAGGCAATTTTTGAAGAATATAATTTGCCCCAGGTTTTGGTTTTCTTGCCAATATTAGAAAGCGGTTTTCTTCCCGAAAGCAGATCACGTGCAGGCGCTGTTGGATTATGGCAGTTGATGCCTGCTACTGCATCTGATTACGGTTTAAAATATTCACGATGGATCGATGAGAGAAGAGACCCTGAGAAATCAACCATTGTTGCTGCTGAAATGTTGCGTTTCCTTTACGATGAATTTGGTAATTGGGAGTTAGCATTGGCTGCTTATAACAGCGGTTACAACAAAATAAAGCGAGCTATACGACGAGAAAAAATCTCAAATTATTGGGAACTCAAACGGATTCCAAGGGAAACCCGTAATTTTGTTCCCAATTTTTATGCTATTCTACATTTGCTCGCTGATCCAAAACAATATGGACTCAAACTGCCTGAAATATCAGATCCGATTGATTATGAAACTATTGATCTGGAAGCTACTTTTTCATTAGAACAAATAGCAAAGTTAGCCAATGTATCGACAGGCGTAATTAAAAGATTTAACCCTGCATTAATAAACAATATCGCTCCAAGCGGTAAATACACACTTAAAGTTCCCATTGGTGTTAAAGAACATTTCCTTGAGCAATACAAAGAAAATCCACCGGAGCGAATCGAGTTCACATACACTACATACCGCGTAAGGAAAGGTGATACACTATACAGAATTGCCAGGAAATTCGGCACAACAATTAAAGCGCTAAAAGCTGAAAACAACCTCAGGAGCATTCGATGGATAAAAGTTGGTCAATTGCTCAGAGTTGCATCAGTTTCAGTGTTGGAAGAGTCAGAAGAAGATGTCGATGTCGAATCCGGTTATTCAACAACACCTTCGAAAAAAAACCAAGTAAAATTTGTCTATAAAGTCAAGCGCGATTCAATATCTATAAAAACACTGGCGCGATATTATTCGGTAACAATTGATGAAATCAAAAAATTCAATCCCTGGCTGCAGAAAGAGAGTTTACAAAAGGGCGCAGAAGTTGTTATTTACAAACCTGCAAATAATATTACCATGCACAAAATACGAAGAGGGGATTCATTGTGGCGGTTGGCAAGAAAATACAATACATCTGTGGCAAATTTAAAACGATGGAACCGGTTATATGGCTCGCGGATTTACCCTGGGCAGCGGTTGATTGTTAAGGTTAATTGATTAGCTTAAGGTCAATGTGGTTACTGATCAATTTAAAATGTTTATCAATTGTAAATAATGTAAGATCATGTGGGTGTAATTCCGCAATTTCGGAATTGATTTAATACAATCAATAATCGTTACCACCTTATTAACCATTGTATAGAGCCAATAATTTTAAAGCTTAATTTTATTTTTCGCTTCAATTCTATAATAGCAGAATAATTTGTAGCAGAATAATAAAAAAGATAACAATTTAATTGTATTTCTTTATCACCACGCAAATTTTCAGCTGAGATAGCAGTATAAAATATTTAACGATTAACATATTGCAACTTTGAGAGTTAAATTAATGATTATAATTATTCTGCTATTAATCATTCTGCTATAATTATACTCCATTGGTTGTTTTCAAGTACAATTTTTTCTGAAATTACGGGATTACACATAGATCATGCTCAACAGCATTGTCTTTTTCTCAAAGTGTTTAGACCAATATCAAGATTAACATCGCCTCTGAATTTTTTTAAGTCCATTATCTTATTTTTTTGAATAATATTTTCAAGAGCAAGTTTGATCAGTTCTGTTTTTGTTCTACTCTGAGTTATCTTAAGCGCTTCGCCCATAAGACCATCTGGAATATCTATTGTTATTCTCATTTTTCATTTCCAAGTTTATGCGGAAAAAAGGCTGCTTTTTATTGTTCTACTAAACACTCAAAACCACCGCTGTTATATAATCTTTCGCTACTTTGTCGTAATGTTTCTTCATAAACTGGAAGTCGTTGCCTGTCTCTTGGGTCTTTAGAAGTTCTTTTAAGTTCAATCATCATTTTAAGATCAAGGACATGAAGTGTATGACCTCTGAACTCAAGTTCGACTGAGTGTTCAATAAGGTCTTCATAAGTTTTTTCTCCTTCGATAAAAGCCAAAACATCAATTGGGCCTAAACGCGTTGTCAAGAGTCGATGCGCCATCTGCAAAAAATCATCTTTCTTGGGAAGAATCACTTTATCATCAGGACGACGATAAAAAGCATCTATCGATTTCAAAAATTCATAAAGTTTTTCAATATTATCAGAAGATTGGTCGTAAACAATATCTACATCAATTGTTGTGACCGGAGCCCCTTGAACGACTGCAGCAAGACCGCCAACAAGTATAAAATTGATGTCTGCTTTAAGGAGTTCTTCAAGGATTGAGCTTAGTTCTGCGCTTGTGGAATTTTTGTTGATTGTATTCATTTCTCAACTCCAAAATTGTACGAACTGTGTTATCGTTCATTTGCAGACGTTCTTCCGGTGACATTTTAAGAAACATTGCTACCAGGCTTTTGTCAACACTTGAATTATTTTTGTTTTGTGTTTTATCAGTCATAAGATTGTTTTTTTTAACCGTTGAAAAAGAAAATTATAACCGGCTTCTCCTTAGTTTATTTCTTTATCACCCCAAAATTATCGATACAGATTATTTTAGCCATAATAAAACCGGGGATACTACAAATCATCACCCAAATAAAAAAATGCTGATAGCCTATCATTTCTTCCACCCATCCTGAGATCATTCCCGGCAGCATCATTCCCAGTGCCATTATTCCGGTACTGAATGCGTAATGAGCTGTTTTGTGTTCCCCTGATGAAACAAACAACATGTATAAAGTGTAAGCAGTAAATCCAAATCCATACCCAAGTTGTTCTATAACAATTGCACTAGTGATCAAAACAAATGACTGGGGTTGAACATAGGCAAGATATACATAAACCAGGTTTGGCAGGTTCAGGGAAAAAACAAAAATCCACAGCAATCGTTTTAATCCCATTTTTGAAGCAATCCAGCCTCCAAGTATGCCTCCGACTACAAGAGCGATAACTCCAATAGTCCCATAAGCTACTCCAACTTGTTTTGTGGTTAATCCCAAACCACCTGTTTCAGTAGAATCCAATAAAAAAGGAGAAAGCATTTTTAAAAGCTGCGATTCGCCTAATCGGTAAAGAAGCAAGAATCCCAATATAGACCATATCTCTTTTTTTCCAAAATAGGTAACAATAGTCTCTTTAAATCCCGAAAATATTGTTTTTAAACCAACAAAAACTTCTTGTTTATCTTCTTCCGGAGTTGGCAAAATATATTTGTGATAAACCGCAAATATTAAAAAAGCAAAAGCAATAACACAGAAAATAATTGCCCAGGCTAAAGAAATTTGGTTGCCAAATCCGACATTATCAAGAAACACAGATTCCTCTAAAAAACCGGCAAGAATAATTAAAATCCCTTGTCCGGTAATCATGGCTATACGATAAAAAGTGGTTCTGATACCGACAAAAAATGTTTGTTGATTTTCGTTTAAACCCATCATATAAAATCCATCAATCGCGATATCGTGTGTGGCTGAGCCGAATGCGAGCAACCAAAAAAATGCTAAGGTGCCTTTAAAGAAAAACGATGTTGGCAGCGTTAATGCAACTCCTGCCAGACCTGCACCAATAAACAATTGCATGGAAATTATCCACCAGCGTTTATTTTTTAAAATCTCTACCAATGGGCTCCAAAATGGTTTTATTACCCAGGGAAGATATAACCAACTGGTATAAAATGCTATTTCGGTGTTAGAAATGTTTAAGCGTTTATACATGACTACAGAAACTATCATTACAACTATGTATGGCAATCCTTCAGCATAATATAGTGAAGGTATCCATAACCAGGGATTGCGATTTTTTGAATTTGTATTTTCCATAATAAAAGTTATCGGTTAGCTTTTTATTAAAAGTTCAAGAAAAGGATATTCAGGATTTGAGAAACCAAAACTACGATATAATTTTTCTCCATCTTTTGATGTATGCAGCGCAACTTTGCTTATCCCTTTTTCCTTTGCGATTTGGAGTAGTTGTTTTAAAACTAGCGATGCAACACCCTGCCTGCGTGCTTCAGGAATCGTGTACATGTTCAAAATTTCACATTCCAAATAAAAAGATTTGTTAAAATCACCAGGTATTTGTTTTATAATCATACCACCATAGCCAATAACTTGGTCTTCTATTTTAGCAACAATGGCAATAAAACTTCCTTCTGATATGGATTTGAAAAAAAAACCGGAAAGTTCTTTTCTTAGTTGGTTTTTGTATTTCTTTTCTCTTTCACCCTGTAATTCAGTAAGATAATTAATACGATGTTGAGCCATAGTATCAATTTCATTTTTATTTACCCGGTGAATTTTTATTTTTGATTTATCTACATTCATAATATTAATGAAAGATCATAATTTTAAAAGATAAGTAAATATTATTATAATTTCTTACTTTTGCGCCTTTTAACACATTTGTTTAACCATTGCAGGTGGTTTCACCCTATTTACAGAAAATTGCTATTAAAGGAATCAGAATTGACAACAATTTCAAAATTGGTAAATTCTTTTGTAAAATTATCTGTTCTTCAAGAATTATTCTCTCAATAATAAGTTCAGCATTTTTATGTCCATCTAATGCTTCAGGTAACGTACTACTATTACTTTTTAATTTTTTCTTTAAAACTACTGTTCTTTCAAGAATTATAATTATCCCCCAGATTATAAATGGAATTAAAAGCCACATTGTAATTCCACCTTTTAAAAACATTTCTATCATGTGAAATATGTCCTTTTATTGATATTCTATTTCAAATTGTCTACCCTGATCAGGCATTAGATACTTCATCAAGCATTATTAGATTTCCACATGAGTCCTCAAACAGGTTTTGTAATCCCCACTCTATTTTAGTGAGATCATCACGAAATTTCACACCAAGACTTTTCAACCTTTTGATTTCTTCCGCAAGGTTGTTCACACCGAACACAATGCCAGGTAATCCGGCGTTATAAACATTCTCTTGATATTCCTTTGCAAATGAATCCCCTCTTGGCTCTAAAAGGAGGGCAGTTCCGTTTGCATCTTCAGGTGATACTACAATTGCAAGCTGCGCATCGGGAGCATATTCCTTTGACATAAATCCAAGTATGTCAGTATAAAATTTGTGTGCTTTGATTGGATCATCAACAAAGATGCTGGTCAGAGTTATTCTCATTTTTATCTCCAAATTTTAGTTAAAATTGCAATTAAAGAAGAGCTAAAGCTGATTAAAATCCTTAATAAAGTACTGAAAGGTCTTAAAGAATCAATTCAAATAATTGGTTAGTTAATCACATGTTCAAGGATCGTTTGATATTGAGTGAATATTTCAGGTTTTTCAAGCACATCGGCAAATTGTGTCATCCAATCTTCAAGATATTCCCGGTTAAGCGCTGTATTTTGCTCAATCACAATGCCTTCAATATCCTGCCAATCTTTTGTACGCCCGGCAATGGCTTTTTGAATAATGAGATCTTCAGCTCTAAAAGCGTTCTTAAACAGATTCTCCACGAAGTTTTCTCCTTGCTTCAAAAAGCTTCATCTGTTCATAATATTTGTTTAACATCTCCATTTTTTGCTTCTGTTCGTGATCACTTGGTTTTGGCTTGAGTATAAGTCCAAACTCCATCATCGATAAGTATCTCCGCCATTTTTGCAACAGGGGAACCTTTCCGGCATTGCGGATACTTTCTTGAAATTTAGCCTCATTCCATACCTGGTACTGGGCTAATGTTGATTGCCACATTTCTTTATTAATGGTACTCATTCAAAGTCCTTGTATTTTATTTTTGTAATAACCCTATCACCATTCCTGCATTTAAGCTCAGTTGCGGGTCTGGCAACAATTCCCTCGGCAATAAAATCACCCCAAATAGAATTGAATCCTTGTTTTGCCATTTTGACCATGTCATGCAAAGTTCCACTCCCAATAATTGGAACAATATCAATTCCTAATTTTTTCGCAACATCATCAACATCACGCCTCCGCAGCCACCATTCATCCACTATGACATCAAACAAAACAAAATCTTGATCCTGGCGATATTTACCACCACCTTTCTGAATTTTTGCTCCATAACCCTCACCATACAGGCAAACATTGGTCTCACCAAAAATCTCTTTGAAATCATCTATTTTTGCTGAGAATTTTTCATTCAATCGATTCATAAGGTTAGCATGAATTTGCGCCCGATCAGTCTTACCACCGAATGTAATTGATTCTCCATTGAACATTACCCGCACATTTGTTCCATCTACTTTTTCTGTGAAAACCCATTCATTGTATTGAAGAAATTCAAATTCAGGTAATGAAAAATCACCTTCAATTAGAGTTTTGTGCCTGGTCTCGGGGTCTCTTTTATATACTGTTTGGATTTTATGATACTCTTTCAATGTTTTTCCTTTCTTAAATTTTATAGTCGTATAACTACGGTTATACAGTTAGCTCCGAAAATGTCTGTTTTGTGCTTTTACTTTATAATTCAAAGAAGGAATTAAGGCGTAAGCCTTTTATTTTCTCATCATTCTATAAAATCCTTACGGATTAATTCCTCTTCCGGAGTTAACTGGATAACCGTACCGTATAACACATAAATCCCGTAATTAAAGTGATTCGGAATTTGGTAAATAAATAAAATTAATGTTTGCTTTAATAAGTTCTTCAAGTATTGAATTTCATTCTACGCCTGTGGAATTTTTGTTGATTGTATCCATTTCTCAACTCCATAATTGTACGAACTGAGTTATCGTTCATTTGCAGACGTTCCTCCGGTGACATTTTAAGAAACATTGCTACCAGGCTTTTGTCAATACTTGAATTATTCCTGTTTTTTGTTTTATTGGTCACAAGATTTCTTTTCTTACTTAATTTATAATGCTCATATTAGTACAAAGCTGGATTTCAACAAGCATGGCATTCTGAAAAGAAAAAACTCTGAAAATGCGAAAAATAAACCAGATCGAAAGAACTTTACTGTCGCTGTGAAAGCGGTCATTATGCTTCTTTTGCCATCAATCGTTCTGCCTCAATTAGAGGTTCCAGCCAAGACATTAATTCTTTGAAATTCATTTCTTTTGGAGTAAGGAACGGTTCTGCAAACTTTCCTAAAACCGTTGGTACATACAGCCCTTCGCAACTTCTGCGAGGAAAGTGCGCAATTCCTGACTTGTAAAAATCTTTGGAATGCATACAATGAAACGTCGGTATAAATGGTTTCCATCGCTCCATCAGGTATTGTTTTTCTTTCGTGTCGATAATCTCCATTGTTTCTAGTTCCCTTGGACTCTTACCCTTCCATGCTTTTGTCATCAACTCAAAGGCTTCCTTGTCAGTTTCTGGTGCTCCATAGCCAAAAATTGTGAGAGTAAATGCACTACGAAGGCATGATTCTATCATTTCCCATTGCTTATTAATAAACAGATCTGCATAATTTTTTATAGCAACAGGATAAAGTAACCTAGAAGGAGTCATCTTCTCATCGCAATGAGGACAATACATACCATTTTCCCCTTGAACTTGGTGTTCAATGCAGCAAGCTATGCGCACATTCCCATGCAAATGAACTTCAGGTACTGGCACCGTGTACCTATGACGCTCCCATACATCGTGTAAGAAAGGATCCCAATTGAACGTTGCCACTATATCTTTCGGCCTAAGAGAAAGCATTAAGTGATCATACAAAGTTGGTTCTTCTGGAAGCTGTAGTCCTTCAAAATAGTTTCTTATTGTGTTTTCGATTGTCCTTATTAAAGTTGAATTCGGCTCCTTTTCATAAAGTTGACTGTAAAGTTCTTCAAAGTTTTGATTATGGTAATCTACTGCAGAATCATCAAGGATTGGTCGTAGGCCAACGACCTCGATCAAATTATCCATTGTTGGTAGTTTTTTTCCAGATGCGTCACCTTGCGGAAATGCAGCAACACTGGCGCCGGCTCCAAGTATGACAACATGAGGGCGCATGTTTTTGGGCTCATTAATCAATTGAGCTTTCGTTACTTGAACTGTGTTTCCATCACTGTAGTGTAATTTCTGCATAATATAATTAGTATGTGTGTGGATCGATCCTGCATTCAGTTAATCTGAAATTATTCTCAAAACAACCGCTGTCAAATTATCTTTTGCCCCTCTTGCATAGCAATTCTTTTTAAGTCCTTCGCACACAAGACGTAAATTATGTTTGTTTTGATTTACATTGTCAAACATTTCATCGTTTGTATTATGATTATAAATACCATCCGTGCACAAAATAAAAACGTCGTTTGGTTTTAAGATGACTTTTTGAATGTCCGGTTCAACATTCTTTTCAATTCCTAAAGCCCGGGTAATGATATGTCCGTCAGTATAATTTTCTCTATCGATGGAGAGATGGGGATTTTGGGCGAGTAATTCCTGTAATTTTGAATGATCCCTGGTTAACTGGAGAATATTTTTATTTCTGGCAACATATATTCTGCTGTCTCCGACATGTCCCAAAACAGCATAATTCTCTTCGATTAACATAATGGCAATGGTTGTCGCCATTTGTTTTTTTTTCTTTATGGATTGCTGATACACAGCGCTATTGCCAGCCTTTATTAGCTTTTGCAGAAAAACTATTTTGTTATTTTTAAATTGATTTGAAAATTTATTTATTCCTTGGCTTATGATCTTTAGCGCAGCACTGCTTGCAATGTCACCGGCATGGGCGCCACCTACGCCGTCAGCCACTGCAAAAACGCCATCTTGTTCCATCACTAAATAATTGTCTTCATTGACGTTGTATTTCGGATTTAAACCTTTGTCTGTTATGCAGGCAGATTCAATTCTCATATTCATTCTTTTAAATTTATTGTTTTTTAGATGTGGCGAGTTATAACCGATTGCACAGGAAAATCCTTTTTAGACAGGATAACAGGATAAACCGGATTTACAGGATAATAAAACTTGAATGACTTGAAAAATGCTTGAATTTTAATCCTGTCAATCATTGTAATCCTGTTATCCTGTCTAACTCTTTTTTTATTTATTACCCCATGATCAGTTACGGCGCGTTCCTTCTTCCATTTCGATGAGAAAGCCCCATTAAAAAACCAATAATGATAAATGTGATGAGAAATGAGAATCCACCCCGACTGATAAAGGGCAGCGTTATTCCGGTTAGTGGAATAAGTTTTATTACACCACCAATGTTGACAAAAACCTGTATTGCCAGCATTGTGGTGAATCCAACAGCCAAAAGTTTTTCAAAATCGTTATCCGATTCCACAACGATTCGCATGCCAAGCAAAAACAAAACAAAATATGCTGATACAAGAACAATAGCGCCGAGGAAACCCATTTCTTCGCCAATTGCTGAATAAACAAAATCAGATACCACTAAAGGTATATTGGTTGGATAGCCCAATCCCAGACCCGATCCAGTCATTCCCCCGGCGTTGAGTGCAAAGAACGAATTCATAACTTGATAAACGCTATCCCACCAAGCCTGGTTGTGCGGTAGAACCCAAATATCAGACCAAATCTTAAAACGCAACATAACATGAGCGGGTAAAAAGCTTTCAGATAAAAATATTAATTTTGAAGTGATTACCGTAACTGCAACTCCGCCAAACAAATAGATATAGCGTTTTGTAATCACAAAGATCATTACAACAACCAATCCACCGTAAATAATTACCTGTCCGAAATCTTTGAGCAGCACAAATAAAAATTGTGGAATAAGCCAAATTAATAAAAAGGGACCCCATGGAATAAGCATTCTTTTAATTCGTTGTCCTTTTATTTTTGGTCTTTCTCTTAAAAAGTCTTCCTTGAATTTGGCAAAAAATCCTGCTAAAAAGATTATAATTGTAATTTTAAACGCCTCCCAGGGTGTCATTTGATAGACAAACCTGCCGCGTGTTTTCACTTCGCTTAATACGACAAAAACACAGAGCAATAAAATAGTAACAGCAACCCAGAAAAATGGTTTTGATAAGGAATCCATAAACCGGTCGTTTGAACATTTTTTTACAAAATAAATAATTGAGAATAATGCAATGAGATAAGAAATAATAACTCGCGACCATCCCGGGACATTTTCAATAAATTCTCTAACTAAACGGCTTAACTTAAACTCCTCCAGTCTTAATAGCTGCTTTGCTTCATCCTGTATTGCATCAAAACTTCTTTCCCTGGCAGATTCACTTGCGGTGCTGTCTGACTCTGCTGTTATTGTGGTTAATGAATCCGATTCCATTTTTTTTTTTGCTGCTGCAGAATACTGCTTGATTAGTGTTTCCTGAAAATCAACATTAATTGCAGAACTAATTCTGTACTGCACAATAAAACCAAGACCGGTCAAGAATGCAACTACTACAAGAATGGAGAAATCTCCTTTGTATTTTGGCTTAAGTAGATAGTAGATTATGAGAAAAACGGACATCAGCAGCGCATTCCGAACTAGTACAGTTAAGCTTGGATCGTACCCTCTTGCGTTGCCTGCAATATAAACTGAAAGCATTCCGATGATACTAACAATTATAGCTGCCAATATTCCGAAAAACGGATTATTATTTACTTTTGATTTCTTTGGTTTCGTCATTCTTAAAATAGCCTAATTTATGAGCTTTTTTATAGACTTCTTTTGCTACCGGAGCTGCTGCTGCGCCGCCATAACCGGCGCCTTCAGCTACAACAGCTATCGCAATTTTGGGATTCATGACCGGCGCAAATGAAATGAACACAGCATTATTTACGATTACTTTTTCTGTTGAGCCATCTTCATTTTTTATGATTTTTGTGATTTCTGCTGTGCCGGTTTTTCCACCGACTTCTACCTCTTTCATGCGCATGCGCCAGGCTGTTCCGCCTCTACTCCATACAACTTCACGCATCATTTTTTGTACTTTTTTTGCTGTTTTTTCAGTAACAACCCGCTGCCAGATTTGTGGTTTCTCATTAAGTTCCAGTTTAGGTTTCATCAAAACGCCATTATTGGCAATCGCGGCTGCAACCATTGCTAATTGTAAGGGGGTTGCTAATACTTTCTCCTGTCCAATACTTGACCAGGCTAATTCATGCGCATTTTTGGTTGGTGGAAATGAACTTTGGAAAGCAACAATTCCATCTTTTAATTCCTGGCGGGAAATATTCCAGGCGACCGGTTGATTAAAGCCAAATCGAAAAGCAATTTCATGCATTAAAGAATCGCCCACAGTAACACCCAATTTAGCATAATAAGCATTGCTGGATTTGACCAGCGCTCGAGTAATATCTAATTTGCCTTGACCGCGCCACACGCGCCCCCTTCTCCTGTAACTCGCCCGCTCATGATCATAAACCCTTTTTCTTCTTACACCCGGAGGAAGATAGCCGCTCGCACCAATTTCCCAAACAGGATCGAGTCCTTTTTCAATAGCTGCTGAAGCCACGACTGTTTTAAAAGTAGAACCTGGTGGGTAGCGCCCCCATAACGCGCGATTGTAGAGTCGTTGGTTCTCTTCGTCCTGAACAATGCGAACCCACGCCTCATCAACCGATACTGAATCTGGATGATAACTTGGCGCGCTCACCAACACAAGAATATCACCAGTAGCAGGTTCAATGGCAACAACAGCGCCTTTGTTATCGCCAAATGCTTCATATGCGCACTTTTGTAATTCATGATCTATAGTCAGGGTTAAATCATTGCCAATTGGCTTGATGCGAAAGTATTTATTGTTGATGTAATTATTTTCTTCTTTTTCTCCAAACCGAGTCAGACCCATTAAACGAGCGAAATAGAATTTTTCCATTCCTGCTTTGCCTCGCTCCACGTCGGAATAGCCGACCAGGTGAGCGGTTGCCTCTCCCAAAGGATAAAAACGTCTCGGCAAGCCCCCATCAGCAGATTCAATATATCCCGCTAACAATAAACTGTCGGCAGTATTCCGATCATAAATTTTACCTTTGACTGTGGTAGCTTCAATGATCCAGGGACGAGGGTCATGCAGATTTTTCGTTTTTGCAAAATATTTGTTTTGAATAAAAAGTTGCCAATAGCTTTGGTAAGCCAATAAAGAAAGGAAAGCGAAAATAAATACCCACACGACGACGGATATTTCCCTGCGCCTGGTAAACGAAAATACACCGTGTAAACTTTTTATCGCGGTAAAACCTATTTTCAACATAAACAGGGCAATAATTACCAGTATCAGAAATTTTAGAATAGTAAGTATCAGAAGCATATTTCTTACTCTGCAAAAAGGGTTAGTACAATTGGATTGATCTTAAAAAATTTGATCTTGTCGGTAAGCTGCAATTCCCGGCTGTCTTTTATTGGATCCGTTTCATCATTAATAAATGTACCGTTAGCGCTGCCTTCATCCACTAATTTGATATTATCTTCTGAAAGAAAATACAGCGAAGCATGATTTTTCGAGATATTATCAAATGGCAAACAAATATCCAAGGCTGAAAGCCGACCGATATTGTAAGTGTTTCCTGGCTTTAAATCCCAGGACAAACCCTGTCCATCTCCTGATATTACCTTCAAAGTGTATTTTCTTTGCTGTGCTCCTATTCCTCCTCCTTCATCCTCATCAGTAGAAAACCAACAACGAATTTGTGCATTTCTTTTTGATACTGTTGCTGATGAAATAATCAGTATTTTTATTTTTGGAAAAGATAATTCATAATCTTTATTTGCCACATATTTCTGCAGCCTGTCCCCTACAACAGTTTCAAGCTTTTTGATGGAATGTGCATGTTTGATGAAGATTTTGTTATTGACAGTTACGTCAAAATTATCAGGCGCGACCAACCGCTCCGGATCATTTGCATCCAGGTTTCGTTCAATTACATCCACCAATTGACCGTAAAGTCTTTCATGTTCCAGCGGATCGATAAACCACCAAAATAGAGAATAAATCAGATTTTTTAATGCATGATCGATTGTATTTATGAGGCCCATATTTATCCTTTTTTTATAGATTTTAGTTTTAGTTAAGGGGGAACAGTATATTTTAAAATACAAAATTACTAAAACAATTCCAATCTCCAAGCATAGTCTGTAATCATTTAAATATAAGGTAACTATACAGGCACCAAATTCCACACAAATCTCAAATTCCAAATCTCAAAAACTAACGTTTGGAATTTGAATATTGGAATTTATCCCGACGAAAAGAATCGGGACAAGTTTTGGAATTTGGCTTTTGGTTTTTGGAATTTTTGACAAATAGTAATAAAGATTGATGTTCTAAAATTATTTATGTCAATTATCACAACAAAATCTTTAAACAAAAATTCATAATTTTAATTTCATCTCCGGCAGAAATTTGTGCTTCTTTATTCAACTCCAACTCCTGTCCATTTAAAAAAGACCCGTTAATCCCAGATGGTATTAAATAATATTCCCCATCTTTAGCTGTAATTGTAGCATGTGATCTTGAAATTGAAAAATCCGGGCTCTGCAAGCAAACATCATCTTTACTCCCGCGTCCTATTGTTATGGTTTTTTTTGTTATTTCGATCTCCTTTTTTTCTTCACCCGAATTAACCAACACTTTGTAGAGTATCTCATCCGTGGGGCGTTGCATGATAACTGTCTGTTTATCATCAGTGGTTGGAGTCGGAGTTTGTTCGATTACTGTTTCTTTGTAATCAATTTCATTTTCAATCTCGGGCTCGTGAACCGGCGCTTCGTCTGCGATTATTTTGTCACCTGGCTCCGGTTTCTTTATATGAAAATCAATTCGGAACTCAGCATTTTCGAGAGAAGCATCTGTTTTGACTTCTATACATAAATCACGTTTATTTTGCTCCGGGTTGATCTTTCGCATGTCATGATACAGTTCTTCTTTCAATTCATCACAAACCACATCTTCAACTTCTTCCCTCAGCTTTCTGTCTGCTTCATTAAAATATATAGCGTAATAGCTG
The DNA here is from genome assembly GCA_016783825.1 of Candidatus Zhuqueibacterota bacterium. Lineage (GTDB taxonomy): Bacteria > Zhuqueibacterota > Zhuqueibacteria > Thermofontimicrobiales > Thermofontimicrobiaceae > Nigeripontimicrobium. The sequence goes on from JADHVV010000036.1 coordinate 23,967, forward strand.
GGGATTATTATTCTCCTGCCTACAACATCTACATTACTTTTCATTACTTCCTTAAGCTTTTTTGAAATATCCTTGTAGGGAATCCGTTCCTTTTCTTTTGAAAGACTGTTTGCGGTTTCACTATCTTCATCAAGCTCCGATACCCTTTTCCAGATACCTTTTGCTTTGTCTTTTAAGCCCATGATTTGTGCTCCATGTCATCAATTTAATATTTAAACAATTTTAAAAACAGAAATATCATTTCAGAAAATATTGTTCATTATTGTAAAATAGATTCTCCTAAACCTACACTCTTGCTTTTAGACGATTTTTTCTTTGGTTTTGAAAAATGGCAGCCAAAGATCGTAATGCGTCATTAATAGAATCATGATCGGGAAGTTATTTAAATACATCAGGTTCAATAATCCCCACATTGCTTCCCTCTGCATATCTTCTAGCATATTTGCTCCAGACGCCTTTGCTAAAATCGTATTCTCCTAGCATGTCAGGTTCTTTATTTTTTCTTTTCATATTTTAGCAATATATTTGATAAGTTATTTTAAGACCAAAATCTATCAACAAGCTCCTGCAAATGTTTATACCCCGGTTCATCAGCCCGATCACGAATAAAATTCTCTAATTCAACACCCATTTCATTGGCACCACGATAGCGAAATTGTTTATCGGTCTCAATCGCTTTGTTTATGATATCCACCAGTTGTTTTGGTATTCCTGATGAAGCAGTCAACGGTGTTTCGATTTGTCCAAGTGATTTTGCTTTTATCAGGGCTGATACTTGCTTTTGCGGGAATGCACGTTTGCCGGTTAACAACTCATACATGGTGATTCCCAGTGCGTAGATATCGGTTTGAGCGTCAATATCTTTCCCGTCCAATTGTTCGGGAGAAAGATATGGCAGCGTACCCACAATATTACCGGCATCCGTTGTATGAAGACTTGCTGACACCGGACGGGCAATACCAAAATCAGTGAGTTTGATTCTACCGCTGCGGCTCACCAGTACATTAGCCGGTTTCAAGTCACGGTGAACAACGCCTTTGTATGTTACCCCATAGATTGTCATCCCATGGCGATGCGCAAAGTGTAAGGCTCTGCAGATCAGGATACCGATAATGGCTGCCTGCTCCGGCGAAACCGATTTGCTCTTTCGAATAATGTCCTCAAGCGTAGTACCGTTAACATATTCCATTTCAACATAGGGAAGTGAATGCCACTCTCCCACACCATAACAGTGGACGATATTCGGGTGATCAAGTTTTGAAAAGATTCGGATTTCAGTCTCGAACCTGTCTGCAAAAACTGAAGCTTGATCGGGTTTTAAAACCTTGACCGCCCGGTAAACTTCAAGGCGCGGATTCCATACCAGGTAAACATCTGCCATGCCACCGCTTCCCAACACCCTGACTATTTTCCCGTTGCACAAATTCTGAAATTTAATAATATTCTTTTCTGAAACTTTAAAACTCTCAACGATTTTTTTGGGTTCAGACGCGGCTTTTTTCCGCGACAGATCAACTGTTGCAATATCGTCCATGGAGCTATCCACAGCCTTAGTAGTTTTTTTCTTACTCTTAATTTCAATTGAAGCATCAGGAACAATCGTCTTTAAAACATGAGACGCAGTTACGGTTCGAGGAACTTCAGAGAGTATATGGCTATCTGAAAGGGGCTCAAGGATTTCTTCAGAAGAATCTTCCGAAGGCTCAAGTTGAAGCGCTTCGATAATTTTTGTTTCACCTACGGATTTCTGTGCCGCAATCCATACCAGCGAGAATATCCACGCAAATAAATGATGTGTTGGATTCCAAAAATAATTATATTGTTGGAAAAGTAAATAACCGGCTAAAATACTTGATAGGAGCAAACCGATTCCCAGGAAAAGAGTAACCTGCTTTCTCAATACAACAACAAGTATTGCAAGCCCTGGAAATAGCACGAGTGCAAGCAGCCAGTTGGCAATGCCGAAAATACCACCCCCATTTTTCACGCAACTATTTTCCAATATATCAAGCGTCGCTGTAGCCCATACTTTCACGCCCGGATATTGTGAAGCAACGGGAGTAATAAAAAAATCAGCGCTCGCTGCAGGATCGTCAACGCCAACAAAAACAAGTTTACCTTCCAGCATCTTCCGATCCACATCATTATTTAAAACATCCAGAGCGGAAATGGTAACAACAGGATTTTTTTGAGAGCGAAAGTTGACAAATGAAGTGGCTGCATAAGATGAAATGGGTAGCTGTTTTTCACCAAGCCAGATTTTCGCCTGTCCATCTAATATAAATTCTTCGGGTTTGAGTCCCAAATAAGCTGTTACACCAGACAATGCAAAAGATGGATAAAATTCATCTTTAGCGCGAACGACATGTACGATTTCTCGTATTCGCTGACTTGTATTACTCATGGAAACATTGATAAATCCACTATAACGAGAATATTTGGTGAAAAGTGTATCAGATGTCTCAAAATTTGTAACTTGGTAAAAGTTGATGTCTTTCAAATTATTCGAATTTTTCAGCCTCAAAAATCTATGTTTGAAAATACTCTGGGGAACATGTAGTGAATTATTTTCCGTATTTCCTGAAATACTCACAGCTCTGAAAGGTACAATACAATTGTCGACACGGCTTATGGCTGATGCCAAATTATCATTGTGTTCCTGCCCTTCCCTTTTCGGCAACAGAATATCCAGTGCAATAACGCGGGGATTGAAAGCATTGATCTTGTCGATCAGTTCAGCAAGTTTACTCCTGGTCCATGGCCAGCCGCCAACAGTTGATATACTTTTTGAATCAAAAGCAACCACAACAACCGAATCAGAAGCAGCTTTGGGAGTAAAGGCAAAATTTAGATCATAGAACATGTTATCAATAAAGCGCAATGGTTCAAAAAATATTAAACATAACAGAACCACGGTACATAAAATTAGTAGAAGTATTTTTAACCGACTCATATATCAATTCCCCAAAAACATTTCAGCAATCCTTTTATCTCTTTCTTCGTTCCATTTTTCCCAGCTATCATCAGGCGTTTTTTTAAATGCAGTGGGATCAGAGGGAACGCCGTTTCTGTCAATTCGTATCGACTGCATCGCTCGTACTATTCTTGTCCACTCCTCCATAGAAACCTGGTGCGGTCCGGGAACCTGGTGCGGCGCATTTATTTGATGGAGTCCTGACGGTGCAACTGCTTTTTTCTGTTTCTTTCCACTAACCGCAACTTCACCGTCATATACTTTTACCTCGGCAGAGCTATCACTACCTACCGTGGTTTGATATACTGTTCCATGTACGCCGGCAATCGCTGTCGGCAATTCAAGTTCGAATCTGCTTATTTTATCCTTAAACTTTTTCAATTTCGACCAAACCGACCCGAGAGAAAAATTCAACGATGTTTTCCCCTCTTTCTTTTTCATATCCCTGAATGTTTCGATTGTCAACTCAGTATTCTCTTTCAAGCGGACAACCGATTCACGGTTAATGATCAACTCTACTCTGCCGTTATCTCCTGTTTTAATTTTATCACCCGGATAAACGACAGCATTTGACAATAATTTCTCCGAAGCGCTTTTTCCTTTTTTGGTAATTTTAGCGCTTCCTTCAAAATTGGTTACAACGCCTTGAGTTGCATCGATTTTTTTCTGAAAAACAGAAGGAATATCTTTATCCTTTGCTGCTGTTTTAGATGAATCTGTAACCGCGTGTCTGAATTTTAGTTTCTGACCGACATAAATGAGGTTAATATCCTTAACAGATGGATTATCTTTTGCCACTGCAGAACCAAGATCGTTGCTGTAATAACCGTATTTTTCAATACAGAGTAAGCTAACTGTCTCTCCTTTTTTAACCTTATGAGTATCAAAGGGTTTCTCATCAGGGGCGATAATCGCCGCAATAAAAAGAAAAGTGATAATTGCTGAACAGGCAATAATACTAAATATTTTTGTTTTATTCATGATCAATTACCTCAAAGTTGGTAATAGTAAGAAATTATTATATTTAATTTAACATATCAAAAAAGAAAAAGCAAGAACTTTTTGATTAATTTATATTTGACGGCTTTTTTAACATTCAGAGAAAAAAAAAGGGTTGTAACATTTAATTTGGTTAAATATTACAACCCTCAAATCAGTCGGGGCGAGAAGATTTGAACTTCCGACCCCTTGACCCCATAGCCGTCAGTTTAAGGGGATAACTAAATGATTTAATTGACGTTAAGTCTGTTAAATATATAAAAGCCCCCACCGAAGGGGGCTGCAAGGCAGGCGCTCATAGCAGCACCTCATTTTTTTGCCGGTCTGATTTTT
>JADHVV010000037.1 GCA_016783825.1 Candidatus Zhuqueibacterota bacterium
CTTAATCAACCTTTTTTAATATATAAAACTTATAATGTGGATAACTTGCATATTTTTGTTGATAACTTAGATAAAAATGTTGATAACTTTTTAAAAAAAAGACTTGTTTTTACTTAGGAAATATCCTGTTATCCTGTCATTTAATCATAATTTTTCGTATGCTACCCAGTGATCACTTACAAAAATGTCTATTCAAACTTAATTTTTTCGGTAACAAAATTAGCTATCTTCTCTGCGGCTTCTATGGCTTCTTCTGTATCTTTTTTTCATATAATATTTTTCCATCTTTAAAAATGTGGTGTAGATAAAACGGATTTTTGGCTCTAAAATTCCATTCAACTTCCTTTTTTGTTCTGACAAATAAATCCAAAGGAAATTTTCTGCCCCATAACAGATCCGCTATTTTCCGTCTCATCATGCGGCTATTTAAATTCCCATCTTTAATAATAAATAAATCCAAATCGCTGTCTTTTTTATAATCACCCCGGGCATAAGATCCAAACAAAATGATCTTTTCCGGATCGATTGCTTTTACAATTTTATTAACAACATAATCAATCAATTCCGGTGTGATTTTTGATGTGGCTAATTTTTGATCCATTTCAATCATTTTTTTTCGTGACAATTATTCTATCTAATATAAAAAAAGTTATTGATATTGTCAATAATATGTATCCAAAATTGAAAAAAATAAAACTGTGTCCTAATGACTCACATTTTTATTTGAAGAGAAAATTATTAAAAATGTACTGCTCCTAATAAATTATTTAAATTTCTCAAAACTCCCCCTGCACCGCCACCGTAAATGTCCGCATAGGCATCAAATTACTCTCCATCGGAGCATAATTATATTGCAGAATATTGTTCACACCAAGTTGAAAACTTAATTTCCAAATTTCATAAGCGATACGGGCGTCTAAAAATTTCATCGGCACACGGTCATTGATGGGGTATATCTTTACTGCGTCTATTTCAGAACCATAACGGTAATCTGCCTGTATTTGCAATTCTCCGAAATGAAGTGATGATTTGAGAGTGGCAAGAATTTTAGGACGATAAGGCAGCGGCTCGTGCCATTTTAAATCTTCGTGATCCATGGCTGTGAGACTTGCATGCAAGTCATAGGTGAATTTTAAATTCCCAACCCGAAAGGGGATACTAAAATTTGTTGTCGCTTCAATCCCCCTGATGCGTGCGCGGTAAATATTGCGGAACTGCACCTGACCACGAATCAAATCCAGGTGAGCTTCTATCATTTTCCAGTATTCGTTGTCGAATAGGGAAATGTCGATGTTCCAGTTTTTTGTAATGTGCTGACGAAATCCCAAATCAAATGCCCATGAACTCTCCGCTTCAAGATCCGGGTTAGCAATGATGTTGAAATTCATCACACTGACCTCCAAAAACCGTTCAACAATAGTTGCTGCCCGGAATCCACTGCCAACTGAAGCGCGTAAACTGGTCCTGTCCCAGGGCTGCCAATTGATTCCAAAACGGGGGCTGAACAGGTCTTCCTTTAATCCACCGATCAACTGGTAGCGGTCGTATCGTAATCCTGTTGTGATCCTGAGGTTCTCTCTTATCTTCCACTCATCCTGAATATAGGGACCGAGAAAATATCCTTTGTGCTCCCCAAAAAAATCGGTGCTTCCGCTATCCAACTGGTACTGTAATCCCCAGGTGAGCATGTGTCCGTAAAAAGGGATCCAATCCGCCTGTAATTCCAGACCCTGTCCAATCGCCGGGTTAAAACCACTGCCCTCGCCAAATTGGTTGCCCATTAGGGTGCGCACAAGCGAAGCCCGAAGATTAATTGCAAAGCGGGGTGAAAAAGGAATGGCTAATTTGGAATACAAATTAATTTGATTGGTTCGGGCATAATTGTCTAAATTTGTTTCATCCACTTGATAGGGATCATTCTGTCCTTTCCATTGGACAAAAAAACCGCGATCGATGTAACTATAAGCAGCGTAGCCGGTCCATTTAATATCGCCCGGAAAACGATATTCAAATTTACCGGTCAAGTTATATTTTGTAAAATCACCAAGTTGTGTGTAGCCGGTGGAATTAAATCTGCCCGCTGATACACGCAAGCCGAGTCGATCAAATTTTTTGCTGTAGCTGATATCCTGACGCGTATAATACAAACGATTATGATCTGTCCATTCCCATTCTTTATAATAGGGTTTATCATATTTCCCTGTGATAAAATTAAAAAGCAATTTGCCTTTTGGTGATGGCGATTTTGTGATAATATTCACCACACCGCCAAGGGCAGATGCGCCCCACAATGTTGAGCCGGCGCCTTTAAGTATTTCGATCTGTTCGATATCCAACGGTGGCAGCATATCCCAGTTGAATGCCCCGGTATCGCTAGCATAAACCGGTACGCCATCTAACAACAGCAAAACTTTATTGCCGGCGCCAAATGTATAACCGCTTGAGCCGCGAATGCTGATTTGGTCGCCGATAAAATTTATGCCCGGCGCTGTTTCTAATGATTCTATTAAATTTGTCGCGCTTCGTCTTTTAATGTCCCTCGCAGAAACAACGGATAATGACACCGGCGCCTGATCCAAACGTTGTTTCACTTTACCTGCGGAAATAACAATGGGATCAAACTCAATGGCGGTCTCTTCCAAATTGAACAAAAGTTTAGTTTCCTGATCATTGGTAACGTGGACATCTTTTTTGGTGAAGCTGCGGTAACCAATCATGGAAACACGAATAGAATATCGCCCGGGTGGTACGTGTTGAATGAAGAAATATCCTTCCAAATCAGCGCTCGCGCCATAGAGGGTTCCCAAAATAACAATATTCGCGCCGGGAAGCGGTTCGTTTGTTTCACTATCCAATACTTTGCCGGTGATAGAACCAGCGGCAGCAAACACATCAATGGGTAAAATAATAAATATTATTGTCAAGATAAGAAGAAAGCTTTGGAAGACATTCCGGAATTTTCGAAACATAAGAATTTTTTCCTTAAACAGTCAAATTCTGGTCTAAAGGGCAAAAAAATACTGAATACGAAAACAAATATTTGAAAGGTAATTCGGTAATAAGGAAATTGGGTAATAAAAAAATGATTAGCAAAATGAATTCCCAATTACCCAATAAACTAATTACCAAATTACCTTTTTAACCGTTGAAAAAATTCACATTAATTGGAAAATCAATTTCACAAAATTGGTACTGACTCAAGGTTTAATACTTGACCAATCCGCATAAATATCGATATTACTGATTGTTTCGCCAGCGCTGACATTGAGTTTGCCGGACTGACCCGGATTGTTGGGATCTTCATAAAAGCCAACTATTTGAAAATCAGTGAGCGCAGCGTGTTCAGCAAGCCAATAAACAGCAAGATGCCTGATGGTACCATGTCGTACTGGTAAGCTGTAGTTATACGGATTTTCGTCGATACTAAAATCGATTGATTTCATCCAGAGTAAAAATTCAATACTTTCTTCCGGCTCATATAGATATGCTATTATTGCAGTGATGAGTGTATTTTCGGGAAACGGACCGTTAAAATAAATTGTTCCTTCAATGGCAGCATCCCGATTGACCCGCTGCCAATTTGCGTACATTTTTGTTTTGAAAACCGGTTCTTCAGGTGTAATATCAAAAGTTAATGGTAAGTAATTATTTTCAGGATCAAGCGGTATTGCCAGAATGTCCGCCAAATTGGATTCGGTTCTGGTGCTGTAATACCACAAGCTGACTGCTTCATAATGTCCATACGGTAATCCCATTGTTGTGATTACTGTGTCCTGATCGATGGGCAGACTGTTTGGGCTATGAAAAAGTTCATTGATCGCATGCGGGGGGAATTCAGGAGCGACGACTAAATAAATTCCCTGGGTATCCTCGGGTGGTTCATTCCGGAAATATATCGTTGCTTCTAATGTGCCGGGTAATGGCGCGATGCCGTGATCTACTTCACAGTACAAAATAATTAGAATTAGCAAAAAGGCTGCTAAAAAGATTGAGGCAATTTTTATCATAATTCCTTTTCCGTGTTTGAAAAATGTAGGACAAGATGCCATCTTGTCCTGCTACATCAAAATCAATTTTTTTATTTTATGAAAAACAGAGACAATATTTCTTTTCCGTGTTAAAAAATGTTTGACAAAATGGCATCTTGTCCTACCTCATTAAGATTAATTTTTTAACATTCGAAAAAGTGTCTGTTTGAAGGACATAAAAATAGACGCCGGATGGCGTTTCTTGATTATAACGGCTTTTACCATCCCAGTGAATTGTATGCGAGCCCGAATTAAAATGTCCATCTGTTAATGTAACAATGGTTTTCCCTGTTATATCTAAAATCTTTAACGTAATTCGTTCTTTTTTAGAAAGATAGAATGTGATATTCGTTGAACTATTGAATGGATTGGGATAATTTTGAAACAGCGCAAAACTACCTGGTAAATTTCCGTTTTCAAAATCGTCAACTCCGGTCGGGAAGGTAATGGCAGATATAGTAGCTGCGATAGTATCTTCAATAAAATATGCCAACTCCTGGGCATCACTTTTTGTGAAGCTGCCGGGCAGAAAGTAGGCTGTGAAACCAAGTTCAAAATTTATGCTATCTTCCGGTTGTGTAAGGAACAGTATGCCCTGGTCGCCAAAAGATTTCTGATCCCCTGTATCTTCAGTGTTTATTGAGTCATTGTCTTCAAAATATAGTTCAACAGTTTGCCAGGTTGTATCTAAAAATTCTGCATAAGTAAAAAATGAACCTTGCTTTTTTCCGGTGGTTAACAGCCATTCTCTGATAGGCGGTAACTTAGGATCGGGCATAAAAGCAATTTTTTTATCTGCTTGATCCGGATTGCCATCGATTTGCACACCATCATTAAAGCTATTATAAAATTCCATGCCAATTGCATTTTCATTAAAATCCCAGGATTGCCTTAACAGGTCGAAGTTAATCCAAACATCATCTTGCCCCGGGAAAAGCTTTTTTAAAGTACTCTCGCTTAGTGGCATCCCGCCGACTAATGTAGCGCTAAATGGGTAAAATTTAGGCGCCACATAAAAGGCAAAATCTCCAAACAGGGTAGAATCAATCAATGTCATTCTGTTTTCCCTGATTAGTCTGACAACAGGATCTGCAGTGGCTTTTTGATAATTGTATAGAACAATATCTTTTTCCGTGCTAGCTGGAAACGGGAAAAAAGCGCCACTCATTTCCACGATGCCGTCAAACCTGATCTTCTGAGTGTCAAATATATCCTCGCCATTTCCAAAAGGAGGTTTTAATACAATGTCTTCGATGACGCCGGTTTCTTTACTTAATCGAACCGCATAATTGATGTTTTCTACCCTGTCTTCCTGGGCATGGAACATAAAGCCATACTTTTTTGGCACCTCTTCCTGAATCGTTGATGATCTAAATAAATAACAGTATGCTTTGGTGTTTTCATCTTTAGGATCATAAATTTTTAATTCTAACCGTTTATACTGTTTTGCTTCTTCATTATCTATCCAAATGCCAATTGGCGCTTTTTCACCAAGATCTCGAATTAAAAACACGATTTCATCGTGATCAGTTAATATTCCATCATGACTATCAATATTGATTGTGTCTTCATTTGCCCACGATTCTGGAATAAAATACCACCATCGGGATTTGCTTTTTGCATGTTCCAAATCAGGTCCATAAGTCCGTTCATCAATCTGGAAAGGCATCATTTCATAGCTCTGGGTGCTTTCAGTATATGCATACAGGAAAATTTCATTAACCGGAACATCGTAAAAATGGGACAATGCACTGCCGCGCAGAACAACCGGTTCATATTTTCGTTGTTCGGTTATGTCTGCCGCTAAAGAATAATTGATACCAATCCCTATGGTGAAAATAATAAAGACGAATAAAATTTTAGTTTTCATTTTATTATTCCTTGTTTTATTTTAATAAAAAATTTTGAGTCTAAAATTACTATTAAGGGGGTTGGATAAAATAACCTGGACATTTTAAATTCTCATAATATTGATAAATAATGGCATGTGAAATCAAAATGAGTAATCCTCCTTCGGCGAATCTTTATTATAGTGATGATCCGACTTGGCGGACTTATTTTATCCCACCCCCTAAAGATAAGAAATATCAAGAAGTCAAGCGTGATGGAAAGCACACACTGTTAAACGAAGCAAACAAAAAAAAAGGTTCCATAAAATTTGATTTCAGCAAATTTTAGCAGGAACCTTACTCTAAAAAAAATTTTGAAAATTCATACTGATTTGGCTTTGAATAAAAAATCAACTTACATCCATCTGTTTAGCCAATCTGGTAAAAAAGCTCCTCGGGTAGGACTCGAACCTACGACCTAGTGGTTAACAGCCACCCGCTCTACCAATTGAGCTACCGAGGAGTATAAAAATATGTCTTACAAAATTTCAAAAAAACGAATGCAAATATACAAAATAAAATTATTATTGTCAAGAAAAATTTGATTTAAATTTACCACCCGTATCTGATGTTATACTTAAATTTGTAAAACCTCACTTATTGGTGGATTTACAAAGATGTCGTCCACCTTTGGTAACTATCAATCGTAACCGATCACAGGGTGTTTAGCCAAATATAATTTATTTCGGAAGTATATACATTCAGCATGGGACAAGGAGAGCGGGAGAAAGGATAAAATGAACTATCTTTTTTCTCCATGTCCCCTTGTCTCCTGGTCCCACACTCCTGATTGCGAGTGTGCCTTATCATGAATGTTCATAGACTGAACGGAATTAGAATCCCCGTAATCAGTTACCATTTGATCCACCTCAAAAAAATAAACATAGACATTGGTATCCTCGAATGCTATCCTTTTTCAAATGGCAAATCTTTTACATCCAACAGTAAATGTCTGTTTTCTGCCACTTGTGCTGTTGTTTCATATATAACAGGTATTTTTTTGTCTTTTCCTTTTGTCGGATTAAAACGTTAATTACTTGATCTTACTGGCTAGGGACAGCCGGAACGCGGCCATCTCTTGCGAATTACGAACCAACAGAATTCCATTGACGAGCACCGGGTGATTCCAGGTTTTGCCCTTAATGGCAGGATAGCGTGCGAGCTCTGTAAATTGCTCCGGGACGGCTTGGACCAGCGCCAGCTCACCCTTATCAGACAACACCAGTAGCAGATCCTGGTCAGCCAACAGAACGAACTGACCGCGACCGTAGCGCCCGCCCTTCCATTTACGTGTGCCATCTTTGATATCGATACAGGCGAGCGATCTGCCGTCAAAGCCGTAAACAAAACCATTGTGAATGGCTGAATCGTTAAAATATGGTTTAATACGTTCCGATGTCCAACGCTCTTCAACAGTCCATCCATGGGGTCCGTGTTTGACTGTAATGCGGCGCACACCGCTTCGGTCATTAACACTGATCAGAATTTCGCCATCTGCGATCATGGCAGGTTGCACAATGGGATAGCCCGGCCATGTGTGTTCCCAAAGCAGCTTACCATTAGCTGGCACAACGCTGCTAACACCAGCTTTATTTTGCAGCAAAATCTGCGCAATGCCATTGATAGATAACAGGTGTGGTGAACTGTAGCAATCGCTGCCAGCATGATTGACCCAACGCAGATCACCTGTTGCAAGTTCGTAAGCGGCGAGCGTGCTTGCAACTGCCACAATAACAACATCATCTACCACCAATGGCGAGCTCGAAAAACCCCAAAACGGAGTTTTTGTTTCTGTGTCAGATGCCGCATAACGTGACCACACAACAGAACCGTCTTTCGCATCAAGCACATTGAGGATTCCGGTTGCACCGAGTGTATATAAGCGACCGTTGCTGAGAGTCGGTGTCCCGCGTGGTCCGGCGCCGGAATTCGATTCCCAAAACCGGTCCGCATCGCTATGTCTCCATACAGACTCACCAGTTGTCAATTTGTAGCAGGATACTACTTCGTTTTCACCTCGCTGCTCCTGGGTGTAGAATAAATTACCATGAACTGCAAAGGAAGACCAGGCTGGTCCGATCTGTTGGCGCCACAACTCGACCGGCGGGGAAGCAACCCAGTCAGTCTTGATCTGTGTGCCGTGAATGATTCCATCACGATTGGTGCCGCGAAAGCCTGGCCAGCGAGCTTCTGTCTCAGCTTCTGTTGAATCGGACGGAAGTAAGGTCGGCTTGTCATCAGCCTGGGCCAGAAGTTGCTCCTCCGGGGTTTCTGCCCATCGCCATGCAAAATCGGAATTGAAATCCGCATCCAGACCGCCAGTGCGGATGAGCGCCCACGCAGCGCAAGCCAGCAGGATTGTTGCAACCATGGTGACACGCCGAAGTCCGGTAGATAGGTGACGGCTTACTATTGCCCACACAACAAAGGCGAGACTGAGAAATGGCATGGCTAAGATGATGAATAGCATCCCCATCCCTCCTTTTGCAATCGAATCGTGAAGGATGACTGGTGTCGCGATTAATCCCACGATTATCAGAACAACAGCGCCCCAGCGCTCTAAGTGATTCGCACGGCTGAAAAAAGCCCACCAGACGATAATAACAAAACCGCCAATGAGTCCGCCAAACACTGCAATCCCGATTGCCCCGGGTATAATAATTGGAGTTACAAACCTGATCAGCAACTGCAATATTACGATGATCACACCAGGCCATAGTCGGAGCGGTTTCGGGTGAGCCGGTTTGTCGGTTTGTTTGTTTCTTTTTAACATGATTAAGTCCTCATACTACATTAATTTCTAAAAAATTATTTTCTTGCACAATGGGTAAGAAAATACTGAATAAGAAAAAGAGTATTTGAAAGGTAATTGGGTAATAAGGAAATTGGGTAATAAAAAATTTATCAGTATTATGAATTCCCAATTACCCAATAAACTAATTACCCTGTTACCATATTGGTTCTGGCTTGTCCAGGTTAGGTAAAATAACAAAACAAATTTTTTTTGAGCCAAGTGTTTTTATCTTTATTCCAATTTATAAGTTTCATAGTACGAATATACCACATTGCGTGTATTATGGCAATACTATTTTTGTTTTTCTTAAAGAACAGAATTTATTACATAACGTTATGCCCACCTTCCAAACTGCTCATTCAAATCTTAAATTATCCGAAGGATTAGAAATTGCAGCTTTATATACCAGCGATGAAACAGTTAGCAAGGCAGTTGCAATTACAAATACAAAACTAACGATAAGCGCTAAAGAACCAACACCACAATTATATTTGAAAAGTCCATCAAAAATATATGTTAGTGTAAAATAACTGCCTGGCAAGGCAATCACAGACGCTAAAATAATAAGAATCATAAAATCTTTATTTATAAATTGAATGATATCGTAAGCTGAAGCGCCGAGTACTTTACGAATGCTTATTTCTTTCATTCGTTTTGAAATTGTTAGCGAAATAAGACCGAATAATCCCATTTGATTGACAAAAGCCTCATTTACAATAACAGCCTTCTCCTGGTCTGTTTTTAGTGTTCGCTGAAACGAACGCCCGTTTTTTATACGTAGTCCCATTGTTTCAACATAATCAAAACCAATATCAAAATGGATAGCAGTATATTTTTTTGTTTCATCCATATTTTAGGGGAAATGTAAACATTTCAAGGAAGTCTTCATCCACAAAATGAATACGCTCATTAAACCAATTATCTCCTGAACGCACAGTAATCCACCGTTGATTCATCCGCACAAAACGTTCAATTTGTGGAAAATCTTTCTGAAGCGCCGGCCCTAAGGGAACCGGTGAATTCCCCCATATTTGATTTTTTTCTCTCGCAGAAATAATATTTTCTATGGTGAATATTTTTTCTGCATTTTCATGAAAATCATCCAAACTAAAATGACGATTAAACACAAGAAAGGCAAAAATACAGCCACCAATAGCGATGGACAAGCCCACTATATTAATAAAAGATGTGAGTTTGTTTCTAACAAGATTTCGGAAGGCAAGTTTGATGTAACTATTGATCATTGCTATTACCTTTCAGTATCCTAAATTTAATAATTCATTATAAGCTAACTCCCAAACATTCTTTTTTTTTTGTTCCACTTGCCAACGGCTGCTCTTACTAATTTTCCTATATCTGGTATCCACTGGATCAGGTTTTTTTAAATTATTCAGATGGAACTTGACATTCAGATAATTTTTAATTATATTCGGATTCTTTTATTCCGACCACAGGGCATTTCACAAACTTAAATTTGGCAAGGGGATTTTGAATGGAATTAATTCAACAGTTCATAGAAAAAGCAAAACAACAGCCGCGAAAAATTGTTTACCCGGAATCAACCGACGAAAGAATACTTATCGCAGCTTCCAAAATAAAGGAAATGGGAATTGCCGAGCCCATATTGGTTGGTGACGAAGAAAAAATTTCGGCTTTAGCTAAAGAATGTGGGGCAGAGCTCAAAGGAATTCAAATCGTGAATCCGGTGCAGGAACAGGAAAAATTAGAGAGCTATGCCGAAGAATACGCAACTGCGCGGGATGTTAAAATATCGCTGGCACAAAGGTTGGTTAAAAAATCCATGTCTTTTGCCGGAATGATGGTGAAAATGGGAGATGCGGATGGTATGGTGGCAGGTGTTGCCACAGCCACTGCTTCGGTCATTCAGTTTGCCTCACTCACCATTGGGTTTCAGGAGGGTATGTCCACACCGTCCAGTTTTTTTATTATGGTGTTGCCTGAATTTGAGGGCGAAAAGGATAAGATTTTTATCTTCGCGGATTGTGCGGTAAATGTTTCCCCGGACCCAAGGCAATTGGCTGAAATCGGTGTTGCCTCAGGCTTAAATGCAAAATCTTTGTTAGGAATTGAACCGAAAATAGCTTTTCTATCTTTTGCTACCAAAGGATCGGCTAATCATAAAGATGTGGATAAAGTTAATGCAGCAGTGGAAATAGCAAAAGAGTTAAAACCCGAACTGGCAATTGACGGCGAATTGCAGGCAGATGCAGCCATTATCCAACGCGTTGCAGAAAAAAAGGTTAAGCAGAGCGAAGTTGCCGGGGGAGCCAATGTGCTGGTGTTTCCTGATCTGGATGCCGGCAATATCAGTTATAAACTTGTTCAGTATCTTGCTGGAGCAAAAGCCTACGGACCCATTTTACAGGGATTTGCCAAACCGGTCAATGATATGTCACGCGGCGCGACGATTGATGATTTAATTGGGGTGACTGCGATAACAGTTGTTCAGGCTGGTTGACTGGATGCTGGATACTTGTTGCTGGATCCTGGTTTCTGGATGCTGGATATCCGCCCAAAAAGATGGCGGACGTTCCGCTTATTGCTGAATTCTGGCTAATAGGAATCATGTATCGAACATAAAGAAACAAGTATCAAGCAACCGGAAACAAGCAGCATGTAACAAGCAACAAGAGACAAGTATCAAGCAATAAGCATCAAGAAACAAGAATCAAGTAACGAGAATCAAGCATCCAGTATCAAGACAGGAAAGGGATTAAATGAAAGTATTAGTATTCAACTGTGGAAGTTCTTCTGTAAAATATCAATTATACTTAATGCCCGATGAAAAAGTCATTGCCAAAGGTGCGGTACAAAGGATTGGTGAAGATCTTTCCGAGGCAATTCAATCGTCAAATGGAAGTGAGTTAAAGCTTGAAGAACATGATGAGAATCATGACCAGGCACTGGAAACAATTAAAAAAATGCTCACGCACGAGGAAAAAGGTCCACTTAAATCCATGAAAGAAATAGATGCGTGCGGACACAGGGTTGTGCATGGCGGCGAGCGTTTCACCGGATCGATTAAAATAGATGCGGAAATCGAGGATGTCATTGAAGAATTCATCGATCTGGCTCCGTTGCATAATCCAGCCAATCTTGCCGGCATAAAAGCTGTTGATCATATGATGGGAGATGTCCCGCAGGTTGCCTGTTTCGACACCGCATTTCACCAATCCATTCCCAAAGTAGCTTACCTGTATGCGCTTCCTTATGAAATGTACACGGATTTCAAAATTCGAAAATATGGATTTCATGGTATTTCACACCGCTATGTGGCGCGCAGAGCAGCAAAAATGATGGGCAAAGAAAAATATGGTGTCAACCTGATAACCTGTCACCTGGGCAGTGGCAGCTCAATCACCGCCATTAAAGATGGAAAATCCATTGACACCAGCATGGGATTAACGCCGCTAGAAGGATTGGTCATGGGTACGCGCACCGGTGATGTTGATGCTGCGATCATATTTCATTTGAAACGAAAGGGCTACAGTGTAGTTGACCAGGAAAAAATATTCAATAAAAAATCCGGTCTGTTAGGTATTTCCGGTATTTCCAATGATGTCCGGGATTTGGAAAATCATGCAGCACAGGGTGAAAAAAGAGCAGAACTTGCCCTGGATATTTTTGCTTATAAAATAAAGAAATATATCGGCATGTATCTTGGAATTTTAAACGGCTGTGATGGCATCGTTTTTACCGGTGGTATTGGTGAGAATGGAATAATTATGCGCAAACGCATTCTTGAAGATATGGAAAATCTTGGCATTCATTTGGACAATGAAAAAAATTCAATTAAAGAGAATATTGAAAGAGAAATTCATGCCGATGATTCTAATATAAAAGTTTTTGTAATACCCACCAATGAAGAGAAAGCAATTGCCAGGGATACGTTTAAAATTGTTACAAACGGGAGCATTTAATATATGTTCAATGTTGCAAGTTCAAGGTTACAAGTTCCATGTTCAATGTTCTGTTGAATATTCTTCTAACATTGAACATTAAACTTTGAACATTAACCTTGAAAATTAAACATTAGCAATGAAAGGAATTAATAAATGTCAGACACTTTAGAGAGAGTAAAAACCGTAACAGCAGATCTGTTGAAAATCGATGTTGATATTATTAATGAAGATTCACGATTTGTGGAAGATCTGGGTGCAGAATCAATTCAATCAATCGAACTTGTTGCTGCTTTTGAGGAAGAATTTGATATTGAAATGGATGAAGATGCAGCGTTAGCTGTGAAAAATGTAAGTGATGCAGTGAGATTTATTGGTGAAGTTTTAAAAGAGAACTAACCTGCAGAGACGTAGATATAACTTTTCTTTGGTTGCTTGATACTTGACACTGGTTACTGGATGCGTGATTCTTGTTGCTGGTTTCTGGATGTTGGTCACTGGATACTGGATACTGGTTTCCAGATGTTGGGTAATTTAGTAGTTATTGACAAAAAATTTATAATATTAAGACAGCCAGGATCAAGCATCGAGCAACAAGCATCCAGAATCAAGCAACCAGCAACAAGGAACAAGCAACCAGAATCAAGAAGGAGCATAATAATGAGTCAGAATTATTTTCAGATAGATGAACATGATATCAAAGTTTTAGAAAACAATGGCTGCCAGGCAGAAGATTGGAACACTGTTTATGTTTCGCCGGAATTTGATTCCACAAGAGTGAGAGATGTGGTATTTGAAGGGGAGATAAAGCTTGGTGGACTGACCGGTGAAGTGGTACGAAACGATAGTCGCAAAAAAAAATGTGGCATTTATAAAGCAAAATTAAATAATGTCACAATTGAAGATAATTGCTATATTTCCAACGTGAATATTGAACTTTCAAACCTAGTCATTCAATCCGGCGTTATCATTGAAAATGTGGGAAAAATTGCATGCGTTGGAGAAACGACCTTTGGCAATGGTCACGAAATTTCTGTGTTCAATGAAGCCGGCGGGAGGGAATTAAAAATAACCAAACAAACCAGCGCTCAAATTGCGTACATGACCGTTGCTTACAGGGACAACCAAAAATTAATAAACAAACTTAACGAGATTACGACTGATTTTGTTACCGGACAAAAAAGCAACAAAGCGCTCATCGCTAATAATGTACAGATTTATAATTGTAATAAAATTGTTAATGTTGCCATTGGTGAATCCGCATTAATTGACGGCGCACTTTCATTGGTTGAAGGGACAGTTGATTCCTCAACAGAAGCCCCGACATTTGTCGGTGATGGTGTAATTGCCGAACATTTTATTGTTCAAAAAGGTGCGAGCGTTACCGAAAGTGCGATATTAAGCTCAACGCTTGTCGGAGAAGCCAGCCAGGCGGGAAAGATGTTTTCCTCTGAAAATTGTGTCCTGTTTGCCAATTCGGAAGGTTTCCATTCGGAAATCTGTTCCATATTTGCCGGCCCTTACTCAGTAACGCATCATAAATCGACGCTATTGATTGCCGGCATGTTTTCTTTTTTTAATGCCGGCAGCGGCACTAATCAATCGAACCACATGTACAAGCTTGGTCCTGTTCACCAGGGAATTTTGGAACGAGGCTGCAAAACAGGCTCTTCTTCATACCTGCTCTGGCCCAGCCGCGTTGGCGCTTTTACGGCAATTATTGGAAAACATTATGCTAACTTTGATAGTTCAAATTTACCATTTTCCTATATTAATGAAAAGGACGGCAAATCTGTCATCACACCGGCTATGAATTTTTTCACTACCGGTACACTAAGGGATGGTTATAAATGGCCGTCGCGCGATAGAAGAAAATCGGCTAAAAAATTGGATTTAATTATTTTTGATGTGCTTTCTCCTTATTCTGTGCAAAAAGTTATGAATGGGAAGAATATACTTGCAGCGCTTAAAGAAAGTGCAGACAAGAAGCAAGAATTTGTGACCCATAAAAACATTCATATTAAAAGACTGCTGCTGAAAACCGGTACACGCTATTATCAATTGATAATTGATAAATATTTCGGGGATATGCTCGTCAAACGTTTTAAAAAAGAGAAGCCAGATAATCTGAAAGATATTTTGACCTACGAAAAAAATCCTGAATTGGCAAATGCGGATTGGTTGGATTTAAGCGGTCTTTTGTGTTCTAAAAAACGGGTTGAGTCGTTGATTGCAGATGTCATAAATGGTAACATCAATTCTCTGGAAAAATTACAGTCCGGGCTTGAAAATATTTACAATTCATACGATAATGATAGTTGGAATTGGTTTCTTCTAAAATACAAGGAATTGAATGACAAAGAGTTAGCGGATGAAACTAACGACAATTTGATAAATTTTTTGGATAGCTGGAAAGACTCATCATTAAAATTGTTGAACATGGTAGCCCAGGATTCTCAAAAGGAATTTGAAGGAAATACGAGAATCAGCTTTGGAATAGACGGCAACACAGATACTGATTTTGACAACGTGCGGGGTACTTTTGCTGATAATAAATTTGTGAAACAGATTAATGAAGAAATTGAAGCAGTCAATTTAAAATATGAAGCGCTGAAAAAGTTGATTTCTGTTTAAGCGGCTTAGTTATTTGACCCACAAATGATAGGTTGATTTTCATAAAGTTTAGCTACAAGAAAAGGTCAAGGTCGATACCCTTCGGGCACAGGTACTATTCGAGCACAGGTACTCTTCGAGCACAGGGATCAAGATCAGGAAAAAAACATATCAAATTTTTCTTGATCTCAACCTTGACCTTTCTTGGAGACAATCAAATCATCAAACACAGATTGATCTCAGTAAGTGCATAACCGCCAATCTAAAGTTCAATCGGCTTTAAGTTAAATCGTTCAACATCCATGAAATATTTAACAGTTCCTACTTTTAATTCCATCGATGCATCTTCATCGCAAACAATAATGATTTTCGGATGCAATTGAAGCGTGGAGATCGTGTACATGTGATTAACACCTTCTTCGACTCCTTTCTGAAGCGCATGAGCTTTGGAATAACCATTTACCACAATCATCACCCGGTGTGAATCCATAATAGTTCCTACTCCCACAGTTAATGCAGTTGTTGGGACTTTGCTGATATCATTGTCAAAAAAACGGGCGTTTGCTTTAATGGTATCGTAGGTTAAGGTTTTAATACGCGTTCGGGATGTAAGAGAAGAACCCGGCTCGTTAAAGGCAATGTGTCCATCAGGTCCAATCCCACCTAAAAAGATATTAATACCTCCAACTTCTTTGATTTTATCTTCATAATTTTGACACTCTTCATAAAGATCTTTTGCATTTCCATCTAAAATATTAATATTCTCCTTTGGGATATCAATATGATCGAACAGGTTGAGATACATAAAATAGCGGTAACTTTGCGGGTGGTCTTCAGGTATGCCGATATATTCATCCATATTAAAGGTGATCACATTTTTGAAAGATATTTTGCCTTGTTTATGAAGCTCGACGAGTTTATTATATGTGCCAATTGGAGATGAACCCGTAGGAAGCCCTAACACATACGGTCTATCCGGAGTGGGATTGTACCTGTTAATCTTGTTGACGATATAATGGGCTGTCCAGGTACTCATCGCCTCATAATCATTTTGAATGATCATTCTCATGCTGCATTTCCTTTCATGAATTTTGAAAATTGAAGTTTAAATTGGAAAATAGTTTATGTTGTGGATTATAAAAATTTAGAATCGGCAATATACAAAATTACGTGGTGAGAATCAATGTTTTTATTATAAAAAAAAAGGACGTTTTAATAAACGTCCTTTTTGATCTAAAATGAAATTTAATAAAAGTAGTAACTGTTCAGCTATCCGTAGTATCAATGTCATTCTGAACGAGGGAGGGGATTAGTGATGTTGGGAAGTGAAGCATAGTCTGTATTCATTAAAATAATATAATGTAACTATACAGGAATCTCGTATTATTTTGATAAAAGTGTGAATATTGGAGAGATTCTTCGGTCGCAAGCTCCCTCAGAATGACATTGGTAACCACGCTGAATAGTTACAAAAAGTATTACTTAATTCCAGCTACATCTTCAAGCATTGCTGTCGTCAATGATTTCGGTCTTTCAATCGGGTAACCCAAAGCACGGTCCCAAACGATATTGGCACAGACACCGAGTGCACGACCAACTGCAAATAATACAGTGTAAAAATCGTACTCCTTTAATCCGTAATACCATTGAATAACGCCTGATTGAGCATCTACATTTGGCCATGGATTTTTAGCTTTACCCTGTTTTTCAAGAATTGGCGGCACTACTTTGTAGAGTCCGTCAACAAATTTGAAGATAGGATCGTCTGGTAAATGTTTCAGACAGAACTCACGCTGCGCCTGGTAGCGAGGATCAGTCTTACGCAGAACCGCGTGTCCAAAGCCGGGAATTACCTGACCGGAATTTAGTGTATCCCAAACAAATTTTTTCATTTCTTCTTCATTTGGAATTTTTCCGCCCATTTTTTTCATTACACCCTGAATCCAGGCTAATACTTCCTGGTTTGCTAAACCGTGCAAAGGTCCGGCTAATGCATCGATCATGCCACTAATTGAGTAATACATATCTGAAAGTGTACTGGAAACGAGATGACCTGTATGCGCGCTTGCGTTTCCACTTTCATGATCACTATGAAGAAGGAAATATAAACGGGAAATTTCATCATAAGGTTTGTCAATTCCCATCATGTGGGCAAAGTTTCCGCCAAAGTCCAGGTTCGGATCTGCGGCAATCAATTCACCGTTTTTATATTTCAAACGATAGATATTAGCAGCAATTTCGGGAAGTTTTGCCAGCAGGTTCATTGCATCTTCGTAGGTTGGATCCCAATAGTCCATCTTGCTGATACCGGCATTGTACTTTTTAACAAATTCAGATTCCTTTTGCATAGCAACCACAGCAGCGGAAATCATTGCCATCGGATGGCTGTCTTCCGGCATTGCTCGAAGTACATCAAGAACATAACCGGGGACCTTGCTGCGTTTTTTAAATTCAGCAGCAACATCGGCTGATTCTTCTTCAGTGGGAATATCGCCGGTTAACAAAAGGTAGAAAAAACCTTCAACATAAGGCATTTCTGATCCGGGAACTTTTGGCAACGCTTCAAGTGTTTCAGGAATTGTGTATCCTCTGAAACGAATTCCTTCCATTGGGTCCAAATAAGAAATGTCGGTTGTCAAACATCTAACACCTCTAACGCCGCCAATTGCCTGGGCAATGGTAACTTCACCGACCTTTACATCGCCGTATTCTTTCAACAATTTTGTTGTCCTTGGACGCCAGCCTTCAATTTTTTCAAACAATTTTTCTTTTAAAGCCATAATACCTCCATGTGTGATTATTTATTTGGGTTTTATAGAACTATTTATTATGCTCAAATATAGTTTGAAATTCACTATATTAAGCACAGGAATTCATTTGCGATTTTGAAATAATAAATTTATTAATTATTGAAGAGCTTTGAAGACAGTATAGAAAGAAAGTAAAAATTCTGTGTGTTGGAAGATGGAGATCGTTTTTCCAAAAAGATATCAACGCTTGTCGTCCTTTAGAATTGATCTGTATGATATAAGAAGAAGTTGTCGTCCATATTTTTTTAATTATAAACTACAACTTTTTTAATTAAAGTCAAGCACTTTTTTATTCAATTTCTGCTTTTGTTTCATATTTTAATGTTGAGAGAACTACAAAACTCTTAATTCTGCTGATCGCTGGAATTTTAGCTAATTTATGAAGCATAAAATCTTCATATTCTTCAACGTCTTTCACCATTACTTTCAGAAGATAATCTTCCTCGCCGGTAATAGAATAACATTCCAGTACCTCCGCGAAGTTAGCAAATTCTTCCTTGACCTGGTCCAGTGATTTTAACCTGTGACGGGCAAGGGTTAATGAGACAAAAATTATTGTTGATTTATCTATTTTTTTCGGATCGAGCAATGCTACATATTTTGTGATGATACCACTTTTTTCTAATTTTTTTACACGTTCAAGCATTGGCGGAGGGGAAAGTCCTACTTTGGAAGCCAAATCTGCATTTGTGATGCGACCGTTTTCCTGAAGAATATTTAATATTTTCTTGTCAATTTCATCAAATTTCACAATGGAACCTCTTTTATCCTTCAAATTGCTGCCTAATAATATAATAAAAAAATATCAATTTGTCAATGATTATTGTATAAATTATCAAAATTTTGTATGAAAATTATTCCAATCTATTAAAATATGGAATATTATTATTCTCATTTATAATAAAAAAATAGTATCAATTCAGTGTAGTTAGACGATGTCATTCTGAGGGAGCTTGCGACCGAAGAATCTTGACTTATATTGCACAATTTTCTTTTATAGTTCGAGATTCTTCACTTCCAATATCACCGTCCCCCTCCCTCGTTCAGAATGACATCTATTCAAACAATTGCTGAACAGTTAAAAAAAATATTTGCTTTTCTCAAAATAAATCTTAAATTACACAATGAAATCGAAAAAATTAAGCGAGAGTCTTTTTTTGAAAAAGCTCAAATGGGAGCGCAAGTTGTGGAACAATGGAAGTATTTTGGTCGCCGGAATAGACGAAGCAGGGCGGGGACCATTAGCGGGACCTGTGGTGGCTGCTGCTGTGATCTTTCCAAAGAAAACAAAACCATTTAATTTAAATGATTCAAAGAAATTAAAAACAAATCAACGAGAAAAACTTTACGATGAAATTTTAGATAAAGCGCTTGCAGTTGGCATCGGGACTTGCAACGAAAAAATTATTGATGAGATAAATATTCTGCAGGCGACCTATCGGGCAATGACAGAGGCAATTGCTGCGCTGCCAATTATTCCGGAGTATGTTTTAGTTGATGGGAGAGAAATTCCGCATTTGAACATTGAACAAACCGCTATTGTAAAGGGCGATGAAAAATGTTATTCCATTGCGGCTGCTTCCATAATTGCTAAAGTTACACGGGATCGTTTAATGATGGCGTTCGACCGGAAATATCCGAATTATTTATTTGCCCGGCACAAAGGTTATCCAACGCGGAAACACAAAGAAGCAATTAATAAATATGGGGCATGTCCAATTCACCGGGCTTCATTTAAAATAAAATCCAACGGATAGAAACAACCCAACGGATAGAAACAACCCAACGGATAGAAACAACCCAACGGATAGAAACAACCCAACGGATGAAAGATTTTGATTATTAATGATTCTGTGAATTTAATCAATTTTTCAGAATTAGAGCACAACATATAGTATTATAGTAACTGTTCAGTTGTCTGATGTTTCAAAGGTCATTCTGAACGAGGGAGAGGGGTAGTGATGTTGGGAAGTGAAGCATAGTCTGTATTCCTTATATTATTAAATGTGACTATACAGGAATCTCGTATTATTTAACAAAAGTTTTAATGTTTGGGAGATTCTTCAGTCGCAAGCTCCCTCAGAATGACATAAGTAACCAGGCTGAATATTTGAATGGCAAAAATCTTTACAAACTGAGCAACCATCCAAACCCAGGAAACCTTATGGAAAATTCAAAAAACAAAAAAAAATTTTCGGTCGGTAAAGAAGGAGAAAAAATAGCGCTTGATTTTCTTGAAAAAAAAGGTTACGAGATAATCGAAACAAATTATCGATTTGGTAGGGGGGAGATCGATATTATTGTACGTAAGGGTGATTTGCTCGTTTTCGTTGAAGTGAAGACGCAAAAACATGGCGACTTTGGCGACCCGATCAACTGGATCAATCGGAGGAAGCAAAGGCAGATCGGTACTATTGCTAAAGGATACCTGTACGAGAATAACATCATGGATATGGACTGCCAATTTGATGTCATCACACTAAAATATGAAGAAGGAGCCTATCAAATCAATCATATCGAAAATGCGTTTTGGCTTTAGTAATGGAAATATCTTGACAAATTTTAAATTTATTGCTATATTAATTAATAATTTAATAATTATTAACAAAAGGAGAATGTTATGGCTTATTCAATCAATCAAGAATGCACAAGCTGTGGCGATTGTGAATCACATTGTCCTGTGGACGCTATTAGTGAAGGCCCGGTAATTTATGTCATTGACAGCGGATTATGCAATGACTGTCAGGGGTATTCCAGAACACCGCTTTGTAAAAAGTACTGCCCTGTTCCCGATTGTATCCAAAGAATAGAAGAATAGCTTAACAATCAATTCATGTGCAAGTCTTTTTAAGCTAATCTTCGCAGCTGCATTTACACAATGCAGATGGTTTCGTTTTGTACGAAAAAGATTTTTAGATTCAAATCTTTGCAAATTCTCTAACGTCACTGGCTACTCGTTGCTTGAAAAAATTTAAGGGAACAAATAAAACGAAAAATCAGTAATAAGTAGCCAGTGAATAATTACAAGTTATAGTTTTACAAGTAAAGTGCCTAAAGTGAGCTAAAGTAAAAATTATACTTTAGTGCACTTTAAACTTCAAATTTTAGGCACTGCTTTAGCGCGCTAAGTTTAACTAACTCTTCAACAAACAATAAACAAAAAAAGTATATGAAAAACTTTATTATTATTCTAATTATTTTCTTCAATTCTTTCCTTTATGCACAAACCGATTTTTTACCGATATCAGCGATTAAGCCGGGGATGAAGGGATTTGGTTTGACCGTTTTTGAGGGTTCAAAGATTGACACCTTTGAAGTAAAGATAATTGAGGTTATGTACAACTTTTACCCGGGGCGTGATATTATTCTGGTAAAATTATTAGGTGATCGAACAGATCACACTGGCGTAGTAGCCGGAATGAGTGGCAGCCCAATTTATATCAAAGACAAGTTGATCGGCGCATTAGCGTATCGGTTAGGCGACTTTATGAAGGATGCCATCGCCGGGATTACCCCGATTGGAGAGATGTTTGAGATTTTTCAAAAAGAAAAAAAGCGCGCTATTGAGTCACCCAATCTCAACAAACAAAAATCAATATATTCAAAATATTATCTTGAGCCACAGAATCAGCAAAAAGTTGATTTACTTAGCTTGTTAGCGAATGAACCGGGGGTTAAGTTTCTAAAAATCAAGCCAATTGAAACACCTTTTGTGATGACCGGTTTGCAGCCGTCGCTTTATCAAAAACTCAGTGAGCGATTCGAACAGATGAATCTTCCGCTGCTGCCGGGTGGAAAATTAAAGCCGCGCTTATCTTTTGACGAAAAAAAACTTGTCCCGGGCGCTGCTGTTGGCGCGGTGATGGTCAATGGCGATTTTGATATTAGCGCTGTGGGAACTGTAACGTATCGTGATGGCGATAAAATACTCGCTTTCGGACACCCAATGTTGGATGCGGGGCCTGTAAACATTCCAATGGCAAAAGCGACAGTCATAACAACATTGTCCAGTTACTGGGCTTCCAATAAATTAGCAGTCTCCACCGATATAATTGGTAATATCAGGCAAGACCGGTCCCCCGGAATAATGGGTGTGCTGGGTGAAGTCCCGCCCATGATCCCGGTTCGCGTGACAGTCAAATCGAAACTTCATGAAGAAAAAGTATTCAATTTTAACCTTGCTGATGATCCGGCTAATTATACAAGACTCCCGGTGTTCTTATGGATAACGCTTCTTAATACGCTGGAATCGGCGCGCATTGCCAATGCTGACTATGCGCTTAAATTGACCGGCAGCATAAAGATCAAGGATTCGGAAACTGTCAACTTTGATAATTTTTATGCCGGGGGCGCTTCCGGCTTTTACGGACGCGCCGGATACGATATGGCTGAAGCTGCTTATGATATTGCAATGACAACAGGATCGATACTCACCAATAAATTTTCGCCGGTAAAAATTGAACAACTGTCACTCAATTTTGAAGCCATCCCCGGTCAAAAGTCAGCCCGGATCGAGAAAATCTATTTTAACAAAAAAACGGTAAAACCGGGCGAAAAACTTAAAGTAATTCTTCATCTGAAACCGTACCTGGGTAAGATTATTGAAATAAGTAAACAAATAAAAATTCCAAATAACGTATCATCCAAAACAGTAACACTTGCCATTGGGGGAAAAGAAGAAATTACCGGATGGGAAATCAAGTCAGGCGCTGTTAATTATGTGCCTTCTGATTTTTCCGAACTGGTCAAAATACTCAATAGACGGCGTAAAAATAATGGAATTTATATTCAACTCAAAACCAAAGATACCGGCGCCATTCTCCACGGCAAGGAATTCCCAACGCTGCCGCCATCGATTAACAGAGTGATGAATAACGAGAAATCTCAGAAGACGTTTAAAAAGTTGTCTGAAAAAATAATCAAGGAATGGACTATCTTTACTGATTATGGTATAACAGGCGGGCGGAGGGTAAATCTTAAAATTCGGAACGGCGCTAAATTATGATGCTAAATTTTTTTGAAACCTTATTTTTAATCTTTTCAACCTTAGTAGAGAAAGCTAATGATAAGTCACAGATTTTAACCTTATTACCTTATTATTTTCATCAAATAAGGTAATAAGGTTAGAGTACTTGTGGATTTTGCTTATTACTAAGGTTTTAAAAAAACAAAAAATATGGTTACACAAGTGCAAATTTTTAGATTACTTATTTCAGATACAGGTGAACAGTTACGAAGCAAGCAACAAAAAACAAGCAGCAAGTAACAAGCATCAAGAAGCCAGCAACCAGAACGAAAGGATTCAAATGCGAAAATTATTCACGTTATTTTTAATAATTATTTCAGCCTCAAACATTTTGGCATCATTACCCACCATTAAAAATTATAGCAAGCAAAAAGATTTAATCGATGGTGATGCGGAAAAAATCTCCATAAGTTCGACCGGGATTTTATCTCTGTCACCACAGGTGAAAAAGATTTTTGATGGTAACCAGCCATTCATTTGGGATTTGGTTGCGGATTCCAAAGGCAATTTATTTGCCGCAACCGGTGATGGCGCTAAAGTTATTCGTATTACTGCAAACGGAAAAGTCGATTCAATCGCTCACTGGAGTGACTCAGAAGTTTATGCGTTGGCAATCGATAATAATGGATTACTTTATGCAGCTATTTCACCCGATGGAAAAATTTATCGTTTTAATAAAAACCAAAAACCGGAATTATTTGCTGAATTAAAAACTAAATATATCTGGGATATTATTTTTGATGCAAAAAATAATTGTTACGTTGCAACGGGTGATAGTGGGGCAATATATAAAATTGATGCGGATGGTAAAAAAACCACCTTTTTTAAAAGTGATGAAACCCACATTCGTTGTTTGAGTTGGGATCACGAAAAGAACTTGTTAGCCGGTAGTTTTAAAATTGGCTATATTTTCAGTATAAATCCTTCGGGAAAAGGAATCATAGTTTACGACTCAAATTTTGAAGAGATCAGTCAAATTCAAACAACTTTTGACGGGACAATTTATGCGGTGGCAATGAACAGTACTAAAAAATCATCCTTATCTAATCAAACGAGTGATAAGTCTTCGGCAATGAAAAGTACTCTAAAGTCAGAAGACTTCATGGCAATAGTCTCAACTCCGGTTGGGAGAAAGACTGCCGGTAATTCAGGTTTATTAAAAATCCAGCCAAATGGCGTCATAAAAAATTTATGGGATAAAATGGATGAAAATGTACATTCTATCTGTCTTGTAAAAGATGGGGTATTAGTAGGCAGCGGGGAGCAAGGGCGGTTATATAAAATAGCTAATGATAAAAAAAGAACTTTATTGCTAAAATTATCCGAATCTCAAATAGTAAGTCTTTTAAAGAAACCGACTGGTGAGATTTGGCTGGGCGCTTCAAATTTATCCGCGGTTTATAAATTGAACAGCAAGTTTGAAAAATCCGGGACTTACATTTCTCCTGTCATCGATGCTGTTTCAAAAACAAAATGGGGGACAATTCAATGGGAAGAGAAATTAAATCCTGGCGACAAAGTTCAATTTTATACTCGCACCGGAAACACCAAAAAGCCTAACAGTACATGGAATTCATGGAAAAAAGCAAGTGGCGGGAAAAATCCTGGGATCATTAAAAGCAAAGAAGCCCGGTTCATGCAATGGAAAGTTGAGCTTAAATCGAAAAAGCCTCAAACAAGTCCTGAAATTAAAAAAATAAAGGTTTCATATCTTCGTTTGAATTTACCACCGGAGATCAGTTCAATTACAGTTCACCCAATACAGCGAAAATCAACTTATAGACAAACGACACCGATGCCATTGGATTATCCGTCTATCAGCGTTAGTGTGCAGCCAGGTGGAGTGGATCAATTACCAAAGGAAACGATTCGACCACAGCCGTATCGACGCAGTTTGACTAATGGTTACCGCAGGGTGTCATGGCGAGCCCGGGATGAAAATAAAGATCAGCTAATCTATTCACTTTATTTCAGATTCAAAAATGATAAGAACTGGCTGCTGTTAAAAAAAGATTTGACGAGATCGAGTCACACCTGGGATAGCCGCTCCATGCCCGATGGTAATTACCAGCTAAAACTTATTGCCAGTGATGAAAAATCAAACCCGCTTAATGCGACGCTCTCTGCCGAGAAAATCAGTGACCGGTTCATTATTGATAATTCCGCGCCGGAAATAAAAAATATATCTCTGAATAAAAGCGGTGCTGATAGCCTTCAAGTATCGTTTACTGTTCGGGATGATTTGAGCGCTATCAAAAAAGTGGAGTTTTCTTTGAATGCTCAAAAATGGAATTGGGTCTATCCGAAAGATCAAGTATGTGATACAAAGGAAGAAATGTTCAGTTTTCGAATAAAGAAACCGCAACCGGATTATCGTATAATTGTTATAAAGGCGACTGATAAATCTGAAAACACAGGTTATGGTCGTGTCAAACTAGTTAAGGATTAAAATTTAACTATCATCTAATCTATTTTATTATTTTTAATAGATTAATAGTGATTAGTTCTTGTAATTGTCGAACTCACCCCCCAGCCCCCTCTCTTGAAAAGAGAGGGGGAGTAACATTCTGAATTATAATAAATTAACTATTGTATAATAGATCCCCCCTTCTCTTTTTAAGAGAAGGGTGAAAATGCCCGAAGGATAGGGCCGGGGGGATGAGTTAAATAAGAACAATTTATAACACCATTAACTTATATAATTCAAATGATTACTAACTACCCGGACAGACACTAATTAGCAAAATTCGCGAAATTAGCGGTTTAAAATCTTTCAATATTAGAGGAGTAGCATGCTCACCCAAGATGAAGCGCAGAAGCTTATGCAAATAATTTCAGAGAATAACACTTTTTTGATCACTACACATCACAATCCTGATGGGGATGCGCTTGGTTCGGAAATCGCTATGTCTGAATATTTGAAATCGTTGGGCAAAGATGTTTATATTGTAAATAATTTGGAAACGCCGGATAATTATCAATTTTTGGATGTAAACAAAGAGATTTTAATATATGAGAAACATAAGCATTTGCAATTAGTAACCGCTGCCGATGTTTTTTTTATTTTAGATATCAGCGATTGGCCCCGGTTGCGGGAATTAGGCGAACTAATTAAAAAATCTCCGGCACACAAAATTTGTATCGACCATCATCATGTGGATTATAAATTTGCAGATATTGATATTATTTATGAAGAGGTTTCATCCACCGGTGAACTGCTGTATGAATTCCTGAAATTTGTTAATTTTCCCTTAAATCAGAAAACAGCAACAGCGCTTTACACTTGTATTCTTACTGATACCGGCTCGTTCAGATTTTCAAATACCTCCGATAAAACCCATAGCGTTGCCAGCGAGCTTCTTAAAACCGGTATTAAAAGCAGAGAAATTTTTTGCCAAATTTATGAGCAAAATTCAAAAAGCAAAATGGCGCTGATGGGGGAGGCTTTGTCCCATCTCAACTACGACTGCAATGGAAAGTTAGCCTGGTTCGTTTTGACAAATGAAATGTTTACTAAACACGGGGCAAACTGTTGGGATACGGAAGGATTCTCTGAATTGCCCAGGACAATCAAGGGTGTTGAAGTCAGTTTGATGATTACTGAATTGAAAAAAAACGAAATTAAGATCAGCCTGCGTTCCAATGGAAAAATTGTTATTAATACTATTGCGCAAACCTTTGGCGGCGGCGGTCATAATTTTGCAGCGGGCGCGAAAATTAACAAAAGTTTGGTTGAAGCGTTGCCATTAGTTTTAAAAGAAATAAAACGAAAAATATGTGATGATTTGATTTAATTTAATATGAAAAAAATCCCAGCGCGACAAGTTACAAAATAAAATCGAACCACTAATTACGCGAATTACGCTAATTAAAAATAAAAGAATAATTTGCGCAATTCACGTAATTAGCGGTTAAAATTTTTTTTGATTTCTTTGTAAAAAACAAAGACTTTCTCCAAACAATCAAAAAAGAAAAATGTTGAACTACAAAATAAAAATAATTCTCTTTTTTTCTTTCCTTAATTTAATCTCAATCAATCCCCTTTTCTCCATTCAAAAGGACATCGTATTCGATCAAATCTCTCTTGGAGATGAATACAGCCAAAATCGTGTTTATCATATTCTTCAAGGCAGAAAAGGATTTATATGGTTTGCAACAAGCGGCGGTGTTTTCAGGTTTGATGGATATGACGCGAAAAAGCTAAACCTAAACTCTGAAAAACATAATCGCCTCATAAACAATCAAGCTCACGTTTTATATGAAGATCGTTCCGGTAAAATCTGGATTGGTTCTTATTCCAGTGGAGTTTCCTGGATTGATAGAGAGAAAGGAAAACTTTTTACAGCATGGACCATAGGACTTTCCAATTATGATAGAGAGACAGGAAAAATTATCAATTTCCAGCATGATCCTCAAAATCCAAATAGTTTAGGAAAAGGTTCCATTAATTCGATTTGTGAAGATACATCGGGGACCTTGTGGATAGGAACTTCCGAAGATGGACTAAACAGACTGAACAAAGCGGAAATCGATTTTAAAAATCCACAATCTACAAAATTTATTCGCTACCTTCACGAAAAAAATAATCCGAATAGTCTAAGCGATAACAGTGTTCACGATCTGTATTTAGATAAGACAGGTATGCTTTGGATCGCGACCGAACGAGGTGGTTTAAACAAACTGGAACTGGTTAACGCAAAAGCATCTGATCCAACGCAAGTGAAATTCACTTCTTACCAACATGATGCAAAAAATCCGTACAGCTTGAGCCATAACGATGTCCGTTGTATTTATGAG
>JADHVV010000216.1 GCA_016783825.1 Candidatus Zhuqueibacterota bacterium
TCATACCGAAAAGGCTGAGGCGAAGGCAAAGGCGAAGCAAGGTATAAGATTAAAGCACCCTTCGGGCACAGGGATTAAGGATATTCTTTTTTTTCCTTCGCCTTCGCCTCAGCCTTCGCCTGCACTTTAGTGCGTTATGGAATTATATCAGTAGTGGGAGCAATTTTATTTCTTATTTTTATGCGGGAAAAACCACCACAGCCTCCGGATAGCAAAAAGTCAGAAGAGAGAATTTTAGCAATTGAAGGTTTAAAGCATATTCTAAAAAATAGGGATATGAGATTGGTGCTGCTTATGTTTTTCTTTGGACTCGGAATATTCAATGCCATCAGCACCTGCATTGATCAAATTTGCGAAATCAAGGAGCTGACTATGGATCAAACCGGGCTGGTTGGTGGAATAATGTTGATTGCAGGAATAATTGGCGCAGTCGTTCTCCCGATGCTTTCGGATAAATTCCGAAAAAGAAAAATGTTCATCATTATCGGGATGCTGTTTATGACACCGGGGCTTATCGGGTTGGCATTTTTGAATGGATATATTCCTTTGTTAATCTCATCTTTTGTAGTCGGGTTTTTCTTGTTGGGAGCTGGTGCGCCAATTGGATTTCAATACTGCGCCGAGGTAACCTATCCCGCGCCCGAATCAACATCCCAGGGACTATTGTTATTTGTCGGGCAAATATCCGGGATACTTTTTATTGTCGGAATGAACAGTTTTGGGATGATTTTTTCATTGATGATCTTTATTATTTTTGCACTGATCAATATTGTATTAAGTTTATTGATTAAGGAATCTAAGATGATTCAGACAGCAAATAATTAAATAAATAAAAAAGGCGTAGAAGCTATGCTGTTTTCCCCAGTTTTTCACCCTCGCCCTTCATCACAACAGCATCAACTTCTACGCCCGATTTGATAGCGAATTTAAAATATCTTACTTATCAGAACACAATCATTTACATTCGCTACTTAGTCTATCATATTGATTTTCACGTCAATTATAAACATTTGCGATATTTAATAACAAAGAGTGTGCCATAAAAATAAAATGCAAATAAATTTCTAAAACATCAATATATTGTATGTTTTATTGTTTGCTATTTCTAATAAAAATGGTGGGAAAATAAGGTTTATACTGTTTGATTTTTTGATACATCCAATCGTAAAATAGCATTAACTCATTATTAAATATAGAGATATTATGGTTAACGTTTTGTCGATAAAAATGTGAAATTCAAAATGTGAGAAAAATTATATTTCTAAAAGTTAATTAACTGAACGAAGGAAAATCATCATATAACACAATATATTGTGGTTTTGTAATATTCTGAATATTAAAAAATAATTTTAGATTTAAAAATGTAATCAATATCAAAAATTGCTATTTTCATTTTGGAAATAATAGAATAAAAGCAAATCGTAAACGTTCACCAAGTGCTAGTGAGAATAAGATTGATAAGTACCAATGAATGAAAAACCAATCCGCCGCGGCGGATTGGTTTCAATTTTTCATTTTCAACCGGGCGATCTTATTCTTCCTTTTGCTTATCAGGTGAACGATTACAGCAAATCTTTATCAAACAAAAAGGTGAATTAAAATGAAAATATTCTTTAAATGTGTTTCGGTAATAATTTTCCTTGTTATTGTTATGTTTTGTTTTTGCAGCAAGCATAATCCCCAGGTTTTGATTAAAACCGGTCTCGGAGATATCACAGTCGAAATTTATGTTAAGGATGCGCCAATTACAGCAGCGAATTTTTTAAAATATGTAAACGAAGATCGTTTTCAGGGAGCAACTTTTTACCGGGTGGTTAGAATGGACAATCAACCTGATAATGATGTTAAAATAGAAGTGATTCAGGGAGGATTAGAAGAAGATGACCACCCTTTAATGTTGCCGTCAATTGAACATGAAACTACAAAGGAAACAGGGATTCTTCATAAAGATGGCGTTATTTCTATGGCACGGTTGGAACCAGGCACGGCTTCTTCGGAAATTTTTATCTGTATAGGGCATCAACCCGAACTGGATTTTGGCGGAAAAAGAAATCCTGATGGTCAGGGATTTGCCGCATTTGGAAAGGTGATTAATGGAATGGACGTTGTCAGAAAAATTCAAACCCAACCGGATGAAGGGCAAATGCTCAAACAAGAGATTGATATTAAAGGTATTTTTCTCATGCAATAATAAATTTTGAATCTTGTCAGTAATAGTCATAATTTTTTACTACTACTTTTTTACTTGATATATTGCCTTTTTTTGTATATTTTAATAATTTATTCAAAAA
This sequence comes from Candidatus Zhuqueibacterota bacterium, assembly GCA_016783825.1. GTDB lineage: Bacteria > Zhuqueibacterota > Zhuqueibacteria > Thermofontimicrobiales > Thermofontimicrobiaceae > Nigeripontimicrobium. The sequence continues at coordinate 2,292 of JADHVV010000216.1, forward strand.
TATGGATTATGAAAATGAAAAACGAAAATAAAACCAATGCCCAACTTATTGCCGAATTAAAAAAAATGCGACATCGCGTTTCTGAATTGGAGCAGACAGAAACCGCGAGGGTGCAGGCGCTGCGGGAGAGTGAGCAAAGATTTATGCAGATAGCGGAGAATGCCCTGGAGTGGATATGGGAGGTGGATGTCAATGGCTTATACACTTATGTGAGTCCTATAGTGGAAAAGACCCTTGGTTATAAGCCTGAAGAGTTTGTCGGGAAAAAGCATTTTTATGATCTGTTTCACCCTAAAGAAAGAGAAGAGTTGAAGAAGGCGGCACTTGGAGTATTTGCTCAGAAACTCCCGTTCCGTGAATTTCCCAATCGAAATATCCATAAGACAGGCAAAGAGGTCTGGCTTTTAACAAGCGGAGTGCCCATGCTTGATGAAAAAGGAGAGCTTATAGGATACAGAGGAGCAGATACAGACATCACCGAACGCAAGCAGGCGGAGGAAACACTCGCGTTTGAAAGAGAACAGCTTCTTTCCATATTCGACAGCATAGACGAGGTCGTCTACGTCACCGACCCAGACACGTACGAGATATTGTATGTGAACCAAGCCATACAGGACGCCTTTCAGAAAGAACTCATTGGAGGGGTCTGCTACAGGGAGTTCCAGGGGCTTGATTCCCCGTGTGAATTCTGCACCAACGAGATCATCCTGAAACAAAAACCTGCGTCCCACCGGTGGGAGTATCACAACCCGGCTCTCGACAGAGATTTTGCCATTGTTGATCGCATAATAAAATGGCCGGACGGACGAGACGTAAGATTCGAGCTCGCCATAGACATCACCGAGCGCAAGCAAGCGGAGCTGGCTCTGCAGGAGAGTGAAGCCAGGTACCGCTCATTAATAGAACACTCCAATGACGCCATTTATCTGTTATACGATCGTAAATTTGAAATCATCAATAAAAAATTTGGACAACTGTTAGGCTATACCCTTGAAGAAGTGAACAAGCCTGACTTTGATTTTATCAATTTAGTGGCTTCTAAAAGCAGACCAGTCATTGAAGATCGTACCAAACGAGCTTCCAGAGGAGAAAAGTTAGCTCTTAAATATGAATTTACCGCAGTAGCAAAAAATGGTAAAGAATTAGAAGTAGAGGCGTCTGTAAGTTATATCTCTTATAAGGACGGAATAGCAACGCAAGGAATAATACGAGATATTACCGAGCGAAAGAATGCCGAACAACAGATTCAAAAAGATTTACAGGAAAAAACAATACTATTGAGTGAAATTCATCACCGGGTGAAAAATAGCCTTCAGGTAGTTGTCGGTTTATTACAATTACAATCACGTAAGATTAAGGATGAGAATATTCTTGATTTGTTTAACGAAAGTAAAAATCGAATTTATATGATGGCTTCGGTATATGAAAAATTATATCATACGGAAAACTTTTCCAGTATTGATTTTAAGGAATATTTGAATGATGTGCTGAATAAGATGTATCGATTTTCTGGCATGAGTCATCGCGTCAGCTTTAAAATGGATATTAAAAATATAGTGCTTGGTTTGGATGACGCCATTCCTGTAGCACTTATTTTAAACGAACTGTTTACAAATTCTATTAAATATGCGTTCCCAGAGAATAAAAAAGGTGCGATTGAAATAAGTTTCAATTTATTAGATGAAGAAACGTACCAACTCATTTATAAAGATAATGGTGTAGGGCTGCCGGATAACATTGATTTTAGCACCACGGAAACGTTGGGATTACATTTAGTGAAAATATTAGCAAAACAAATCAACGGGGATTCGGTTTTCAAACCAAATGGTTGGACAACTTTTGTAATTGAATTTAAAGGATATGGTTATGTCAAAAAAGGTATTAATCGTTGAAGATGACTACATTATTGCCTTAGGTTTGGAATCGGATTTTCAATTTACCTGTGCAGTTACCTTATTATTTTTAATTGAAACATCTGCTGGGGCAGACGCAAAAGTTTTTTCTAACCCAGATCAATTGACTCTGACAACGAAAAGGCTAAGGCGAAGGCTAAGGCGAAGCAAGATATAAGATTAAAGGATTAAGGTTTTTTTTCTTTCGCCTTTGCCTCAGCCTTCGCCTGCACTTTAGTGCGCTGGGTTATTCTTTAGAATGCGCCTTAATATAATCATCCTGTATTCTTTCTGCAATACGATCAGCAACATATTCAGCCAAATGAGAAAATCCAACGATCATTTCTTCTTCCGAAAGTTGAGACAATGCCACGGCATTAATCACATTACCCGAAGCATCGCCTAAACCAAAAACCTCTCCCGAAATAAGCTGTCTCTCTTTGACGGTTCTTTTCCAGACTTCAATATTTTTTTTGTTGTCGATTAACTTGATCCTGACATCAATTTTAAAATAGACGCTGGAATCCCAGGAATCTGCTTCGATGCCATACTTTTTTATTTTCATCAAATAGAGAAAATCAGCATCAGAGGTACTATTGATTGGTTGAAAATGCAGGTATTCCGAACACCTTTTCAGAGTTTGCCTTCGAATATGCTCGGGAACATCTACCTGGTCCATGGCAGCGTTTAATCGTTTCTGGGCTTTGGCAGCTTCGACACCTTTAACAATTGAAGTGCCAATATTAATGGCAGTACTCACAATATTCCCGCCGCCAGAATTAAAAAATGATTCTGAAAATACTTGTGCCCGCGGCGGTGCTGCCATGCGTGCTGCTGCAGTTTTACTTCTGAATTCATATTCCCGAAGACGGTTAGATGAACCGCACTGAATCAGGGTCAATCCGACGACTAAAAAGAGCGATAAAAGGGAGATTTTTTTTGTTAAGTTTTTCATCTTGTTTCCTCCATATTTTGAATTCCCAATTACCAAATAAACTAATTACCCGGTTACCTTTTTGACCGAAACAGAAGACTCGCTTCAATTAGAAAGTCAGTTTTATCTAATTGGTTCAGGCTTGTCCGGGCTGGATCATTTATATTTAATCTTATAAATCAAAATCAATGTTGACATTGGCAGGAGAAATACCTGGGCTAACAATATCGCAGTTTCGTGTACTAAAAAAGCGTAGGCAGTCCAGATGCTATTGCTTAATACCACAATAATGTACATCCCAAGCGAAATGCTTTTAGTGTCTTTCGTTTTAATCGTTTTGATTACCTGGGGAATAAAGACGATTGCGGATGACAAGGCGGCAATCTTTCCTAAAATACTAACAAAATCCATCTAATTTTCCTTTCTGAAAAATAATACGGTTTCATAAATAACCTGTTGTGACTTTTGTAACAATATATTGAATCAAAATCAAAATGTCAACAATAAAGTTTGAATAACATCCCAACCTGGACAAGCCAATGCCAAAAGAAAAAGAAATTCTCGCCCACAGAATTAGAATCTTCGGCAGATTTTCTCAATAATAAGATTTGCCGAAGGAGAACTCGTCATAGAATTTTTTTAAGAGTTTTTTTCTTTGACGAGTTCTGTTTCTGTGACCTAAAAAGTTTTTGCCCATTGTGCAAGAAAATAACTTTTTAGATACTACTAATTGGTTACTTTTTTACCATCATTCTTCAGTTGTTTTTTTAAATCATCAGGAGAAATAACCTGGTTCAACTCGGTATTTTTTATTTCGTACAGATCCGCTTTTGTCCTGAAATATGTTCCATCTGATCTGAACCTTTTTGTTCCTTTTTTGTATAATTTTGCCCTTTCAAATAGTTGGGGCTTGGAAACCCAACCGCAGACCGTTAAGATATTTGTTTTTTTATTCAAGCTGCAAAAAATGTAAACTTCAGTTTTGTAATTCTTTTGTAACCCGATAAAATTGTTAACATAATAATCTCTCACATTGGTGGTTCTGCCCATAGTTTTTACATCAATAATTTTATCTGCGTAAATAAAATCTTTTCCGTCATCAAATCCACCTTCACCGGTCATTAGGGGGAATCCAAAAATTCTTTGAATTGTACATTGACCGATTAACCCGGTAAGTTGTTCATCATAATTACCATCAGCCACACCTCGTCTGCCAAAATTATGTTTGGTTAGCAGCTTCTTTGCGTAAAGTATGATTTCGTTTGAGACCTGGATATTGAACATTTTTTCCTTAGGGTGAATAATTTTGAACTATGGCTTAAAGTTTCTAAACAATGAAATTCTTGCACAATGGGCAAGAAAAAATCACGCAAAGTCGCAAAGCCGCAAAGCACAGTCTGTATTCCTTTTAAAATATAAGGTAACTATACAGGGAAACGCAAAGTTTTTCTTTAGATTTTCTTTGCGTAATCTTTGTGTCTCTGCGTCTTTGCGTGAGATTCTTTTTCATTCAGTGTTAGTTCTGGCTTTTCCAGGTTGGAATTTTGTTTTTTAAAATTTAATATAATAAAATGATAAAGTCAAGCTAATCGAATAAATAAAAGCTTGAATAATTCATTTGATTTTGTTAGATTGAGTTTTTAAAATTTGACAGAAACCAGGTTTGTTTTTGTGATAAGGACAGAGAAATAATTAACTTGGACTATTGATAAAATATTTTAATTGATTTTTAATAACTTAACTATTGCTACATTTACAGTTTATTTATTTCACGTCCTGAAGGGGAAAACATGGATCTTACTATTCAGGCATTATTATCGTTTGCGCCGATTTTATTGGCTGCAATACTTCTAATTGGTCTTCGTTTGCCTGCGAAAAAAGCAATGCCTGCCGTATATTTTTTAACAGCAGTCTTAGTATTCACTGTGTGGCGGGTAGATTTTGCCCGCATTATCGCTTCAACTATCCAGGGTCTATTTATTACATTTGATATTCTCTGGATTATTTTTGGCGCAATTCTATTGTTAAATACATTGAAACATTCAGGTGGTGT
>JADHVV010000038.1 GCA_016783825.1 Candidatus Zhuqueibacterota bacterium
ATCGGATATTTTCATGGCTTTTGGTTCAATGGGGTGAATAGCATCGACGCCGCAATTGATGATGTCATTGAAAACCTCGTACAAAATTCCATCGGTGTGATAGATGAATGGTTTATTATTTTCTTTTGCCAGGTTGCCAATTTTCTTCAGCCAGGGAAAAAAGTATTTCCTTAAATCAGCAGGGGAGATTAGCAATCCGCCAGTATAAGCAATATCATCGCTGTACCAGAGAATATCGACAATATCGCTTTGCGCCATATACTCAAACATACTTAAGACAAGGTTGCCGACTTTATTCATCAGTTTCTGAATGAGTTCGGGATTTGTAAATAATGCCATAGAGAATTCTTCAAATCCCATCATTTCCCAGGTCATAGTGAAAATGTCACCATATTGCCCAATGACGCCCATTCCTTCCGGCAACAGCGGTTTGATTTGCTCAAATTTGGAATAATCAAAATCAGAAGCTTTGGGAAATTTGTATTTTTCAAATTCCTCAATTGAAGAAATAACACCTTTTCCTTCGGTTGCCCATTTTCTGGATAACGTCCCATCCTCATTAAAAGAAAGATTTTCATCCAAACCTTTGGCAGTCGGATTAAAATCAGCGCCCGGCTGCAATTTGATGTAGTCATAGCCGGCTTTGTGCCAAAAATCCACATCATCCAACAAAGTTAAAATCGGGCGCCCGAGTAACTTTTCTTTTATTATTGGGTGAATGCCCAGTTCGGCAATTGGAAGATGCTTTGCTTTTTTTCTTTTTAATGTTTTTTTTAATTGCTCAATATCCGGTCGCATGCGTTTTACCTTTTGCTATTTTTTGAGTTAAATTTTAGTAAACTTCAAGCAAAGATAAAAAACTTTTTTGGGGATTGCAAGCGAATATTTTTTTTTCAACTCAAATTCTTTTCCACTTCTCGTTTGATAGTTTCATAAGGCAATGCGCCGGTTAATCTCATTAGTGTATTGCCTCTATAAAACATCATAATTGTTGGGATGGACTGAATTTGATATTGCCCCGCAATTTGCTGTTTCTCATCAACATTTATTTTAATGACGATCAATTTTCCTTTGTATTCTCTGGCTAACTGCTCAAGTGCTGGTGAGACCATTTTGCAGGGGCCGCACCATGGCGCCCAGAAGTCCACAACAACAGGTACGTCCGATTGTTGTATTAAATCAAAAAATGATTTTGGTAGATTCTTATTCATAAATATTTCCTTTTCGAACCGCGAATTACGCTAATTTCGCGAATTATAGAAGCTAATTGTAACTATTCAGATTGGTTACTAGTGTCACTCTGAGGGAGCTTGCGACCGAAGAATCTCTTAATTCTACTTTTGTCACATTACCACAATTTGTTTGTCATTCCGGTTGAAGCGAAGCGGAATACCGGAATCTCGTTAGAATTTAACAGGAGATTCCGGCAAAAAAACGTGCCGGAATGACAATTTTTGGTAATTTTTCTAATCTGACAAAGTAGAATTAAAGGCCCAAATTTTTTTTAAAATATTACAAGATTCCTGTATAGTCACATTATATTACTTAAATGAATACAGACTATGCTTCACTTCCCAGCACCACCATCCACCTCCCTCGTTCAGAATGACATTGATTCAACATATAGCTGAACAGTTACAGCTTATTTATTCTATTTTCAATTAGCGTAATTTGCAAAATTAGCGGTTAAAAATTATTATGATTCCTCACAGCCAGCCTTTTTCAGCAGCAATTTATTATCTCGATAATCTATCTCAAACGAATCACCCTGCTGAAAATCACCTTGCAAAATTTTAGTTGAAATTTCATTGATCAGTTGTTTTTGTATAATTCGTTTTAATGGACGGGCGCCGAAAACAGGGTCGTAACCTTCATTTGCTAAATATTGTTTCGCTGCTTCGGTGACAACAGCATCCATTCCCTGGCGGATTAGTGCGCTGCGAACATGTTTGTCAAATAGAATATCAACAATTACTTTGATGTGTTTTTTTGTCAGCGGATTAAACACAAGAATTTCATCGATGCGGTTCAGGAATTCAGGTCGCAGCGTCTTTTTCATCAATAACAAAATTTCTTTTCGCGTTTCTTCGTAAATTTGTTCCTCATTCTTTTCCGTTAAGTTTTCAAACCGCTGCATAATAATATCAGCGCCCAAATTGGAAGTCATGATAATGATCGTATTTTTAAAGTTGACCACATGACCTTTGCTGTCAGTCAACCGTCCATCGTCGAGAACCTGCAATAAAACATTAAAAACTTCAGGATGCGCTTTTTCAATTTCATCCAACAAAACCACAGAATAGGGGCGTCTGCGAATTGCCTCTGTTAACTGTCCGCCTTCATCGTAACCAACATAACCGGGAGGCGCGCCGATTAAACGGGAGACACTGAACTGCTCCATGTATTCCGACATATCGATTCTGACAACCGAATTCTCATCATCGAACATAAATTCTGCCAGTGCGCGAGCTAATTCGGTTTTTCCAACACCGGTTGGCCCGAGAAAAATAAAAGAACCAATGGGACGATTTTCTTCACTCAATCCAGCCCGTGCCCGACGAACGGCAAAGGAAACCGCTTCAATAGCCTCATCCTGTCCAACAACGCGTTTTCTTAAACGATCTGCCATTTTTAATATTTTCTGTTTTTCACTCTCTAGCATTTTACTCAACGGAATACCAGTCCAGCGGGAAACGATTTCAGCAATATCATCCTCGCAAACTTCTTCCTTTAATAAGGAATTGTTTTCGTGGATTTCCTTCATTTCTGCATTTAGTTGTTCCAGTTTTTGATTTAGCTCATTCAGTTTACCGTATTTTAATTGAGCTGCTTTGTTTAAATCGCCTTCTCTTTCTGCTTTTTCCGCATCGATTTTACTTTGTTCTATTTCTTCTTTAATTGCCCGAATTGCTTTAATCTTATCTTTCTCGATCTGCCACCGGGTTTTAAGTTCAGTTGATTTTTCTTTAAGATCAGCAAGCTCCTGTTTGATCTTGTTCAACCTGTCTTTTGATGCCTGATCCTTTTCTTTTTTCAAGGCGACCTGCTCGATTTCTAATTGTTTCACTCTTCGTTCAAGTTCATCAATTTCCTCGGGCATGGAGTCGATCTCTGTTCTCAACTTGGCGGCTGCTTCATCAATTAAATCAATCGCTTTATCCGGTAAAAATCGTTCGCTGATGTAGCGGTCGGACAGGGTCGTTGCTGCCACTATGGCGCCATCGGAAATTCTTACGCCATGGTGAACTTCGTATTTTTCCTTCAAACCGCGGAGAATTGAAATTGTGTCTTCTACTGCCGGCTCTTCTATCAGTACAGGCTGAAATCTTCGTTCAAGCGCCTTATCTTTTTCGATGTACTTGCGGTGTTCATCCAACGTGGTGGCGCCCAGCAAACGCAACTCGCCACGCGCCAGCATCGGTTTTAACATATTTCCGGCATCCACAGAGCCCTCGGCTGAACCGGCGCCCACAATTGTGTGCAACTCGTCAATGAACAGAATAATTCTTCCTTCACTTTCCTGAATTTCTTTGAGAACCGCTTTCAACCTGTCCTCAAACTCACCGCGATATTTTGCCCCGGCAATCAACGCACCCAAGTCTAATTGGAAAACGGTTTTATTTTTCAAACCATCGGGTACATCGCCGCTGGCAATTCGTTGAGCAATTCCTTCAATGATGGCTGTTTTGCCAACACCCGGTTCACCAACCAGCACCGGGTTATTTTTCGTCCGCCGGGACAAAACCTGAATCGATCTGCGGATTTCATCATCCCTGCCAATTACGGGATCTAATTTCCCCTGTTTTGCCAGCTCTGTCAAATCCCTGCCAAACCGTTTTAATGCCTGGTATTTGTCTTCAGGATTCTGATCTGTAACACGCTGGGTTCCCCTGATGCCTTTTAAAACTTTATACACGCCATCTTTAGTCACGCCTTCATTTTTCAAAACACCAGAAATAGCGCTGCCTTTCTCATCGAGTATAACCAGCAGTAAATGTTCAGTGCTGACAAACTCATCTTTCAACTGGCGCATTTCTTTCATTGCATTATCGAAAATTTGATTCACCCGTTGAGAAATATACAGATTGCCAACTGCGCCTGAACCCGATACTTTTGGTATCTTATTTATGGAATCTTCTATCGCACTTTGTATCGCTCCGATATTCGCGCCAATGTTTTTTAGCACTGCCTGTGGAACACCCTCAACATCCCCTAACAATGATTTTAGCAAATGCTCAACTTCAACTTGCTGGTGCCCATATTCTTGAGCAATGTGTTGAGCATTAACAACTGCTTCCTGTGCTTTTAATGTAAATTTGTCTAATGTCATATTTTACCAACACCCTTCTTTACGATTTTAGATTTTGGATTTCCGATTAATTCTACTTTGTCATACGATCATAATTTCTAATCTGAAAAAGTAGAATTAAGAATTAACTCATAAATAATATTGATATTTAATAACCTTCAGAATTTAAGCAAACTATATGCCAGTGGTATTGTTTTTGCTATAACCCATTAATATTTTATGAGTAATCGTAAATTACAGGATATTCAAAATAAGTTGAAGTATAATGTGAGGGCATCAATTTCATGTAACATTGTCATACCATTGTCATGATGACAAACTATAAAAAAAATCCTTTTTCAATTTAAGTTTCGAACTCAAATCTAAATTAAGTGAAAAATTTACAAGGATTGACAATTATGATAAAATGTAATGCCTCAGTAATTGGTAAAAGAAGGAGTGCATTGCCTGTACAGTCTGTCCGAGAACTTGGGTAATGTATAAATTTTGGGGCTAAAGCCCAATGGCATTAACTTAAGGTTAAGTAGTAATTATTTTCGTTCACAATTCTCAATTAAGCATTCTCAATTCTCAATTTTTTTTGGTAATTTGTTAATTTTAATTGAGAATTGCGAATTGTTAATTGTGAATAATAGTAAAATTTTTTCGCTTAAGTTAACGGCATTGAGCTTTAGCCCATACAATAAAAAAGAAAAATCAAGCTTCAAAGACACTAACAATATCTTCAAACAAATATGATATTTGGCTAAATAAACAATTAAAAAATGCAGAAAATGAAGACTTCATTCATTTTTCTGTAATATGTCAACATGAACTTTCAATTAGGGAAAGGAGAGAAGTAGAAAAAACAGGTGTAAAAATAAATACATTAACAGGAACAATTTTTACGGCACAAGCAACAAAAAAACAAATTAATCAATTGGCTGGTCTTGCTTTTATTAAATATCTTAAAGGATCAAAACCGGTCAAACTTAAAAATATGAACGAGTAAAGAGGAGACAAAAAGATGAAAAAGCTAATTTTATTAATCCTGACATTGAGTTTTGTAACTGTTGGTTTTTCTTCCAACGGTGAAAAAAAATTGGATGCACATTTAAAAATGGTGATGAATGAAAGAATCCAAAAACACGTATCATCAAAAAAACGAAATTTATTAAAAAAGGCAGCGAGCGAAAAATTATTAAATGTATTTATCAAAGGAGATGCGTTAACTATTAAAGCCGAAGTTGAAAATGCAGGTGGGTTTGTAAATACTGTAACAGAAAACATTGTAACAGCACAAGTTCCCCGAGATGCAATAATGGGAATTGCCGAATCAAATACTGTGATGAGAATAAAACTCGCCACGCCAGTGAAAAGAAGAAATAACGAGGCGGTCAAACATGTGGGTGCGGATAAAGTTCATGCTGGTGTTTCGCCGCTTAATTCACCTTACACTGGTGAAAATGTGATTGTCGGCATAATCGATTCTGGCATCGACTGGGAACATGAAGACTTTAGAGATCCACAGGACAATACAAAATCGAGAGTGCTGTACATCTGGGATCAAAATGATTCACAGGGTAATAAACCGGCTGATTTCAGCTATAGTTCCGAATGGACAAGAACACAAATTGAAGATGAGATAGATGGAACGTCCGCCGGGATTGTAAGGCACAAGGATGACCTTGAGGAAGCAGGTGGGCACGGAACTCATGTTTCCGGAACTGCTGCCGGAAATAATGGTCTGGCGCCCGGGAGTGATATCATTGTTGTTTGTCTTGATTTTGAAAGCTCCACCGGTGTGGTCGATGGCGCAAATTACATCTATCAAAAGGCTGCGGAACTGGGACGCCCGGCTGTAATAAATGCCAGCCTGGGATCACATTATGGGCCTCATGATGGAAGTGGCGCTGAATCGTTGGCATTAGATCAACTCATAAATGCAGCGCCCGGTAGAGCATTTTGTGCTGCGGCTGGAAATGAAGGTGGAGATTTTATCCACTACGGCGGTTTTGAGTTAGGGCAGCAGGAATCCTGGACTTATTATTATGGCTATCCATTTGAAGGGGACACAGAAGCATACATCGATTTATATATGATTGTTGACAACACGGATCTTGATAAACTTTTTTTGGCTGTCGGTATGGACAGCACAGGATTTAATGAATTTATCGAGCCGGAATCACCTGTTAATGTAGCAATGACTAATTGGAAAACAATCAACGAAATCATAAATAATCCTGTTTATGAGTCAATTACTTATCGCAATGGAGAAGAGGCAGGTTCTCTGATGATCGAAACCAGTTCCATCAACGCCAATAAAACAGAAGTATTGATCATGATCGAAGATTTTATAAAGGATGCAAATAATTTCACTGGATTGGATTTATGGCGTTTGTACACCAAAGGCAGTGGCAAATTTCATGTCTGGTCTGAAATGGTTATGTCAATTCCTCAACCCAGTATGATAGGATTGAATGTTGATTCCAAATATCGAGGCACAGATAACGCATACACCGTTGGAATGTCGGGAGACGCCAAAGGGGTAATTACTGTTGGCGCATCTACAAATCGCGCGACCTGGATGGATGTTAATGGTACAACTCAATCACCACAGGAAAGTCATGTTACGGTTGGTTCTTTAGCAGATTTCTCAAGCAAAGGTCCTACGCTTGATAATCGTATCAAACCTGAAATTGTTGCCCCGGGGCATTACGTTGCTTCAGCACTGTCTTCATCAAATACACCGGAAGATAATACAGTGGTACTAATGGGTGGGAAACATATCGTTTACAGCGGAACCAGCATGTCGTCACCTGTTGTTACGGGCGCTGTAGCCTTGCTATTGGAAAAAAATCCCAACTTCACCAATGCTCAAATTCGTTCTCAACTTTTTGATTATACATTGGTTGATAATTTGGTTCAAGCAGATGGTTCATTACCAAATAATCTTTGGGGTTATGGCAAACTCGATATTTTCAGCGCGATGACAGGGCAGGAAACCGGTGTGGAGATAACGAATCCTACTGTTGCAAGTACAATAGAATTAAAACAAAATTATCCGAATCCGTTTAATCCGGAAACGACAATTGGATACAACCTGCCAGAACCGGCTGATGTAAAACTGATCATTTATGATTTGAAAGGGCGGGAAGTGAGAACCTTGGTAAATAACGCTCACTCCGCAGGAAATCATTTAGTTAAATGGAACAGTACAAATAATTCCGGCAACAAGGTTGCTGCCGGAGTTTATCTTTACCAGGTTGAAATAAAATCCAGCGGCAATACTGCTGACTCGTTTATTTCAGTTAAGAAATTGATATTGATGAAATAAAAAAACCTTATTGATAAGCGATCACAGGGTAATTAAATATTAGTTGACTTCTATTTAAAAATTACCCTGTGATCGGTATTATTATTGGGATTGCATAATTGAATAGAATTTATTAAAAACAACAAAGCTACAAATCCTTATCAAAAAAGGCTCTCAACTATTGAGAGCTTTTTTAGTTTATGTGAAATTATTTACTTGACTTTATCCCATTTTTTTGTAATCTTATAGAAGATATATTTTAAAATATAGACAGATGAAATTCTCTCAATTAAGATTCACCCCAAATATTTCATAAAAAAGCAATAGAATATAAAGTCATTGTATAAATACTGAATTCTCCATTAGGAAAAAAATGATCCTCCAAAAAGACGGCGGACAAGTCGGCAAAACAATCTCTCACTACAAAATCCTCGAAAAACTCGGTGAAGGCGGGATGGGCGTTGTTTATAAAGCGGAAGACAGCAAGCTAAAACGTTTTGTTGCGCTTAAGTTCCTTTCTCCTCATTTGACGCTTAAAGAAGAGGCTATCTCCCGCTTTATTTATGAGGCTCAAACCGCATCTTCCCTTGATCACCAGAATATCTGCACCATTCATAAAATTGACAAAAGTGAAAACGATCAACTGCATATTGCAATGGCTTATTACGATGGGGAAACGCTGAAACAAAAGATAAACCGGGGACCACTACCGCTTGAAGAAGCAGTTGATATTACAATTCAAATAACAAACGGATTAGCCAAAGCCCATGAAAAGGGGATTATTCATCGCGATATCAAGCCGGCTAACATCATTGTTCAGCAAGATGGCACAGTGAAAATTATCGACTTCGGTTTGTCAAAATTAGCCGGAGTGCAAAATATCACCCAAAGTGGTTCGACTCTTGGCACAGTGGCTTACATGTCTGGAGAGCAGGTGTTGGGAAAAGAAGTTGATTTTCGAAGCGACATCTGGTCTCTTGGTGTTGTAATGTATGAAATGCTTACCGGGCAACGACCTTTTGCAGCAGAATATGAACAAACTGTGATTTATTATATAATTAATGAAGAACCGAAACCGGTTACTGCTTTACGACCTGACGCACCGGCAGCACTTGAACGAATTGTGAACAAAGCACTGTTTAAAGAAAAAGAAAAACGTTATCAGGAAGTGAACGATTTGTTAACTGATTTGAAGAAAGCGAGCAATAAGGTACAGATCTCCGTCGAAACTTCAGCACACAAAAAAGTGAGTGACGAAAATAAGATTGCACGGTTTAGCATAAAGGAAAATCAAAGCAGTCGCCTGAAAAACTTTTTCAAGAATTTTTATTCAGCGAGTCGTCAAAGAAAAATCTTGTTAGCGGCAGGTATCATTTTTTTGGTCGTTTTGGGATTTCTCATAGTCAAGAACCAATTTTTTAGTCGGTCAATTATTCCCGTTTCAAAACAAATCGCTGTGATCAGTTTTGAAAATCATACTGGTGATATAAGATATGATTATTTGCAGGTTGCGATTCCTAACCTATTAATCACCAGCTTGGAACAATCAAGTGAGCTTCAGGTAGCAACCTGGGATAGATTAAAAGATCTGTTAAAGCAGACCGAAATGAAAGATGATTTTTTGATTAATAATGAAGTCGGTTTTGAACTTTGTCGTAGGGCAGGAATTAGTTTAATAGTAACAGGTAGCTATACTGTGGCTGACGACTTGTTTGTTACCGATGCCAAAGTGCTGGATGTTTCGACCAAAGAGTTGATAACAGGCGTACGTTCCAAGGGTAACGGCCTGGCTAGTATTGTTGATATTCAGATCGATGAAATATCAACGGAGATAGCAAAGGGTGTTGGATTGTCTGAACAAAAAATAGCAAAGACTCAAAAAAGAATCGTCGAAGTGACAACATCATCGATTGAGGCCTATAAACATTATATTCGCGGGAAAGACGAACTCGTGAGAAAAAATTGGTTGGAGGCCATTCAGTTCTTTAAAAAATCTATAGAAATCGATTCGACATTTGCAATGGAATCCGAACTTACCCTCTTCGTATTCTGCATTCTACAATTTCCAAATTGGTTTGGTGGATTTGGCGCAGGGAAAAATAGATTTAGCAAAATTTAGATTAACTGAAATAAAGAAACTTTTACCCGAATTTCAGGGAATAACAAAAAACGAGATTGAATTCCGATATCACTTTCTCTCAACCGAAGTGTTGCTGGCAGAATCAAAAACCCAAAAAGCAATCATCAATATTAATAAAAATAGTTCACAGTCTGTGACTGATGCAGAATTTTTTAGGAATCTGCGTTATAACCTCCCTTTTTTAAAAGATCAATTGGCAAGAGCTTATTATAAAAATGGTGAGTTAGATAAGGCGATTGTCGAGTACGAACGCTTGACAAACTTTGATCCGAAAAACAAAAATCGTTATCTCATTCATCCCAGGTATTATTATCGATTGGGTAAACTTTATGAAGAAAATGGTGCCAAATCAAAGGCAACCACTCGCTATGGGAAGTTCATCGCACTCTGGAAGAATGCGGACAAAGGTTTACCGGAATTGATTGATGCGAAATCTCGATATGCGAAATTGAAAGATGTGATAGAAAAATGAAAACAAATAATATATTGCTAACGATTATTCTGGAAACTTCACATTAGGTAAATAACATTATGAATACACATCTGAAATTAGAAAGCCTCATCGAATTGGCTGTTGTACTTGGCAGGCAAAATGAATTTAAAGAAATTCTCCGCATCGTTTCAACAAAAGCATCTGCTCTTGTTGATTCTGATGTGGCTTCAATAATGATGATCAATCCCAACACCCAGAATACCATAAAAACCATTTATAAAGATGGGCATGAAACAAACAGCAAGCAATATAAAATCATCCAAATGAACGTTGTTGGTCTGATGTTAACAAACAAACAACCATTCTTGATGAAAACTTTGATCATCATTTTAAAACGGAAGGAAAATTATGAAAAAGATCTCAATCTTATTAGCAGCGATGGTTTTATTTATTTTCAGCTTGGTTAGCTGCGATAAATCAAATCCAACTGAAACAGAAAAAACAGGAAGCATAAAAGGTACAATAATAGAGACTATTAACAAGACAGCCCTTGGATCTGTTACCATTACTACAGACCCAACAACAACTACTGTTACCACTAATTCTTTAGGTGAATTTGAAATTACCGATGTTACTCCGGGTATTTACACTGTTTCAGCTTCAAAATCCGATTATTATACGAGGCCAACTAAAATTTCTGTAACAGCAGGAAAAGCTGCAACTGCAGACATTTCTATCAGACCTTTGACGGTAACTGATGTTGACGGTAATACTTATCAGACTCTACAGATCGGCGATCAAATATGGATGGCTGAAAATCTTAAAGTAACGCATTATCGCAATGGCGCTGTCATACCACAAGTAGCTGACGTTGATTGGAGAACCCTTACTGGAAATGGGGCACATTGTGAATATGATAATAACGTGAATAATGTGGCTACCTATGGCAGGCTTTATCGTTGGGATGCTGTAACGCATAACAATAATATTGCCCCCTTGGGATCTCATATGCCGAGTGATGCTGAATGGCAGGTGCTGATTGATTATTTAAGTGGTGTATCGGCTGCCGGGGGAAAGATGAAAGAAACCGGAACAGTCCATTGGTCGAGTCCTAATAACGGTGCTACCAATGAAAGTAGCTTTTCCGGCTTGCCAGGTGGTTTCAGAGAGGCGGACTATAGCGGCAACAGATACCTTGGTATGGGTAATGATGGTCACTTCTGGTCCACTACGGAGTCTGGCAGCAATGCGACGCAGGAAGCAATAGGCTTCAACCTAAATTATTTCTCTTCAACAATCAAAAGGGAAAGTTATTACCAGGGGCATGGCCTTTCTGTTCGTTGTGTCATGGATTAGCTAATTTTTCTATCATCTTTATTTTTTTATTAACTCTTTTAATTTCAATTCAATTTTAATCTTCCAGACATCCGGTACAAAAAAAATTACTTATAAAATAAACTTTTACTTATACTGGAGAGTGTCCCATGAAATATTCTACTTTTCTATCCATTTTATTGATTTTGAGTAGTCATTCCATCCATTCGCAAGATCTCCTGAATCGGGGATATAGTGAGAACGTGCCTAAACTTGTAAGACCTGCAAATCATGATCCTGACTTTAGCAACTTTCCTGAAAGATCATTTTATCAATCTCAAAAAGATTGGCAGGGAATTATTGATTCCACATGGGGGCCAGGATTACCTTTTGCCAGTAAACTGGATATATTTGACCAATATACAAGTGCACTCAATGATAAATTTTTTGGATTTCCAGGTTTAGGAATGAGTTGGGCAGACTGGGATAACTTTAGGAACAGCTATCGGGTAAAAATAGATAGTTCAACCAGTCGTGGACGATTCCATGCCTTAATGATGAATTTAACGCGTGAATTAAGAGAAGGTCATACTATAGCTTTTGACTCATTGATTTTCTTTCAAACCCCTCTTAATCCCGGAACGCCGGTTTTGGTTACAAACACGCGTTTATCTGTTGAACACTTTGGCGCAGTTGTCACAGTCTTACCAGACACTTCTGTCATGGTATTAAGAAGCGTAGCAAATCATCCATTAGATCTGCATCCAGGAGATATTCTATTAGGATATGAAAACATTCGATATCAAACTTTGTTAAATGATTTACTAACAGCCGAGCTTCCAACAATTGGTTATTCCGCAGGTGCAGCTAGTGCATACACAGATGCGCTATTCCTTGGCGCTGGTATGAGTTGGCACTTGTTTGATACAATAGATATTTTCAACACTCTACCGGTGATACACTGCATCTTTCTTTAGAGCCGATGATAAATTTGAGTGCCCCCCAATGCTTAACAATGAACAAATTGAGATTCCAGGTATCCCCTTTCCTGACTACTTTAAAAATCAATTAGTGAGCTATGGCGTTTTAGATAACACAAATATCGGATATATATATCTTTTTAGCGAATGGCCCAAGAATTCAGCAAATCAACAATTTTACAATGCTGTAAACGCACTAAAAAACACAGATGGGCTTATTATAGATATGCGTTGGAATTTAGGAGGTTGGGCTTTTTTTAAAAAGGCCTTTGATATTTTATTCAATGAATCAACAACTACTCTGGGAGCTGCTTATCGTAACGACCCGGCTTCATTTGATCTTACTCCTTATGAATCTTGGTTTAGTGGTTTTACAAAAATTGAAGGTAATCCACAATCTTTTTACGATCACCGCATTGCTGTCTTATTAGGTCCGAATTGTGTTAGTTTGGGGGATTGGACTGCATATCGTCTTAGCTATCATCCCAATGTAAAATTCTTTGGTAAAGCATCATCCGGAAGTTTAAGTGGAGCAGAGTCTATAACTTCATTCCCAGATTGGTTTCTACAGTATTCGGTTGATGATTTATATCATTTAAATCAACCAGGAAACTACCTGAACAGGAAAGAGTTTCCAATCGATTTTCCTCTTTGGCACAATGCTGATGATGCAGCCAATGGCGTTGATGCAGTCGTTGAAGCAGCTGTTTCCTGGATTGGCAGGACAGGAATAGACGATGATTTGTTAAAAAGTATTCCGATTAAATATTCACTCGAACAAAACTATCCAAATCCATTTAATCCAACAACCTCAATCCATTTTACTCTCCGAAAAGAAAATCGCGTTGAACTGGTAATTTACAACGTGAGGGAGCAAGAGATACACAATTTAATCAGTAGGAATTTTCCTGTTGGTAAACATTCTGTCATTTGGAATGGACGGGATAATTCAGGGAAAATTGTAAACTCTGGTGTCTATTTAATTAGGATTAATGCTGGAGATTTTACCCATGTTCGGAAAATGACATTTATAAAATAGGATTACATATATTTGACATATTAAATTCTGAAACAGATGAAAAAGACATCTATGGAAGGATATAGCTATGAAATAAAGGAATACAAAATGAAAGCTTCGAACGGATTGTTTGTTTTCATTTAAATTCTGAAATGACCATTAAGTATAATTTACCCGTGGCATCAAAAATTGTTTTGAAAGTCAATAATAGTCAAAATTATTTAATCTTTTTAAAATAATCATTTCCGCCCAAAAAGATGGCAGACAGGTTGACTCAAATTATTTCGTTTTGATATCTTTTTTGTGAATCTTTTAGGTTAAAGATAGAAAAAATAAACTATAATTCCAATAAATTCTTGACTCTTAAAAATAAATTGGCTATACTTTATGGTTAGAAATAAATGAAACGATTTCCAAACTGAAGGAAAAAAATGTTAAAAAGGGTGATTATAATATTCTTGCTTGTTTCCGTTTTTTTCAACGAAGCGAAAACTCAAAATATCAATAGAGCCGGTACCTCGGCGGCGCAATTCTTAAAGTTTGGAGCCGGCGCCAGGGCAAACGCGATGGGTGAAGCCGGGGTTGCGTTGGCAGAGGATATTAGTGGGCTATATTGGAATCCGGCTGGTATTGCTCGCATCGGGAAAAAATCAATAATGGTTTCACGGAATCAACTTTATGCTGATTTGTTTTCTAACTTTTTTGGCTTTGCCTTCCCGATTACAAAAAATAGTGCATTAGGAATTAGTGGTGTATTTCTTAACTCGGAGCAAATGGAAATAACTACACTGGAAGAACCACAGGGAACAGGAAATTATTTTTCCTGGGAATCAATGTATGTTGCAGTTTCCTACAGTCGTTTTGTAACTGACAGGTTGAGCCTGGGAGCAACAGTTAAATATATTCGTGAAGGGGCATATAATCAAAAGGCGCACGCTGTTGCAATTGATATTGGATCTTTGCTCGATACGGGTGTATTGGGAATGAAACTGGGAATGAGCCTATGTAATCTGGGCACCGATATGCAGTTGAGCGGTTCCAGCCTGGGAATAAATCACGATTGGTACACAAATCATTCAGGTTCCATTTCTTCCCCTGCGAACCTGGAAACAGGTAAATGGCATTTGCCCTTAATTTTCCGTTTGGGATTATCAACCGAATTAATCGGTGTAAATGGTCAGCTAATAAAAAATGAAGGCTACAAAGTTATCATTGCCGCGGATACTTTTGATCCCAACGATGCGTTGCTGCGATCAAATTTTGGATTGGAATATGAATGGAATAATATTTTTGCCTTGCGATGTGGGTACCGCGGTGTTTCTTTGGAAAAGGACGAATATGAATCTTACATCACTTCCAGCTTCACGCTTGGAGCAGGGATGAAATATAAATTCGATTTTGCAAATACACAAATAGATTACTCGTTTGTCGATTATAAAATTTTGGGCAGCGGGCATCAGTTTTCACTTATCTTATCTTTTTAAGTGAATAATAAAACCTTCACACATTTTTATCTACTACACATAAGGATGGCCACATCTTAACTAATATTATCATAAAAACACTTGATAAATTCAATCAACTTTATTACATTTGTAAAAAAGGTATGATAATTTGTAATACTTGGAGTATATTATGAGTACTATAAAGGTTGCCGTAACAATCGAACAAAATATATTAGAACAAGTTGATCGATTAGTGAAAAAGAAAATTTATCCCAGTAGAAGTCGCGCCATTCAAAATGCTGTTAAAGAAAAAATTGACAGGCTAAATCGAAGACGTTTAGCTGAAGAATGTAAGAAAATAGATGCCAAGTATGAGCAAGAATTTGCTGAAGAAGGAATTGAAGGAGTTCTGGAAGAATGGCCAGAATATTAAGAGGAGACTTAATATGGGCTGATTTAAATCCTGTTAAAGGAAGTGAACAAGCTGGAAATCGTCCTGTACTTGTGATAAGTCACGATGTTTTTAATGAAAGATCCAGGACGATAATTGCTCTTGCAATAACAAGCCAGGCCCAACGTGCCGGATTTCCACTGTCTTATGAAATCTCTTGTAAAAATTTACCTAAAAGGTCGTGGGTAAAAATCAATCAGATTCGAACTTTATCTTTTGAGAGATTGGGTAATAAAATTGGACATATTTCATCGGAAGAGTTAAGTGATATAATCGATGGTTTGAATGAAATCGTTGGTGACTAAAATAGCACATAGTCGTTCACCTTCTATCGATCTTTTACCTATAGCATACCTGAAATGTTTTGTATTGCTAAAAAACTAATCATCCAAATCCTGAATTTTAGTTTAAATAAGATGTCCAAAAGCTTGTAAAAATATTTTATCCACAAAAATAAAACTAAAGTGAAATTTCTATATTTATTACGAGAGAGTTCTTTTTCTGTGGAAGAATTTTTTGAAAGATTCTAATTATAAGTCAATTCTTTCTTAACGCAGTCATAATCTTTCACTTTAGCATTATTAGAAGTAATTTCATCTAAAACTCGTTCGGAATCATCTTTATCCACACCCTTAATTGCATCCACCAAAATGTTTAATTTGAAACCATTTTTCAACGCATCCAACGCAGTAAATCTGACACAGTAATCTGTGGCAATCCCACTAATGTATAATTCATTTACGCTCATTTTTTTAAGTACCTCCAAAAATGGATTGTTGTTGGAATCCAAAGCTTCAAAAACAGAATAGCCATCCAATTGCGGATCACTTCCTTTTGATAAGATGATAGCGTTTCCAGGCACCCGAAAGTCAGGATGAAATTTACCACCCTTTGTATTCCGGACACAATGAATGGGCCAGGGGCCGCCAAATTCCTGAAAATGTTTCGTCTTTTTGGGATGCCAGTCTCTTGAAACAAATACGGGAAGATTTTTGCTCAAAAAAAGTTGCACATATTCATTCACTACCGGAATAATTTGATCTCCTTCACGAACCCCTAAAGCGCCGCCCGGGCAGAAATCGTTTTGAATATCAACCACTAATAATGCTTTTTGCGTTTGCATTTTTAATTTTCCTTGTAGCTTTTTAAACTTTTTGGGTCACAGAATTAGAACACGTCACAGAAAACAACATAAAAAATTCTGTGACGCGTACTAATTCTGTGATCGAGATTTTTTTCTTTTTGGTTCTGGCTTGTAAACGTTGGGTAAAGGACAACTGATGTCGAGCAATTCAGTTTTTGGAAAGGAAAAATTTGTATCCATTCAATATTTATTGGTAATTTGTAAAACAGTTTTTTATTATAAGTTCGCTATATCGCAGAATAATTTGTAGCAGAATAATTCTGCTACAAATTATTCTGCGATAAATATTTTTAAACATGCAACAAAAAAGATATAATGCACTTACCTTGTTTTATTGAGCGGATACAAAAATTTCTCCATCTTTATTTATTATTCTTAATTTCTGAATTTGATTTTTGTTTTTGTGATCTGGAATGACGGGATTTACGGTAATCCGATCCGAACATCCTTCCCGCCACCATTTCTATAAATTTGTTTCGCTGTTCTTCTGTAAGAATAGTCCGGTAATTTACTAAATTAGCAGTCGCTTTTTTATGTATTTTTTTCTCGATGTCATTAATCCGGTCAATTTTGCCATTAATTTGTTCTATTGAAATTGAATCCTGTTTTATCAACTCAATGACTTCACTACGATTTTTTTTAACTTCATTTATCAATGGTTTTATTTCCTCAAATAAATTCTTACGCAACTTAGCCATTTTTTCTGATTGTTCATCAGTCAAACCAAGCTTCTTTTGTAAAGATTCCCGATGACGGCGGTATCTTTCCGACCTGTTCTTTTTTTCGGGTTTGAGCCATTGATAATAGCTAAATGTCCCAATCGTTGAAATGTTTATCACCAGGGAAATTATTAATAGCCACGATAATATTTTTTTACTCATTTTATCACCTTGTTTATTGCATGTTTTTTATTGCATGTTTTCCGACATCAATGATACGTAAGCATCGGGTAAGCTTTCACCTGTGTATTCATCCAATGAATTGGTGGTCAAAAAACCATTCACTTCCTGTTCAATTGTTGTTTGTTGTATTGACGTAGATTGATGGAAAATTGTTTTCCCAAAATAAACGCCAACGATAAATGCGAAAATCAAAAATGCTGTTGTAACTACCGGGATTGGGAACCATTGCAAAGGATTAATCAACGATTTTCGATTTTCTTTTTCTTCTATTCTTTGAGACAATCGAGTCCAGAAAAACGGTGCGGAATCGAATTTTTCCACCTGCCCCAAAACCTCCCAGGTAAAATCCAATTCTGCAAAGCTTTGAAAACATTCTGAACACATCTGCAGATGGTTTTTTATCTCCAGCATTTTCTCTTCAGGTAAATTTTTATCCTGATATGCAGACAAGTTGTTTTTTATTATTCTGCAATTCATATTCTTTCCTCTTTCATTTCAGGGAGTAGTATAAATTAAATCCGACATTGTCGGATCATTACAATTATGAAGATCCGCCGAAGGAGGATCTCACTTATTGAATGTGCCGCAAACAGATTTGTAACAAATTCAAAAATTGAAATTGAAATTGAAACGTTGTTTTATCCCACTCCCTTAATTAAACAAAAAAACGAGATTAAACTTGTGGTAAAAATTCGTGTATCCACTTAATATTTAATGGCAATTTGTGAAAATAGCATGTTGTTATTTGTTCACTAAATAATATTAGCAGAATAATTTATAGCAGAATTATTCTGCTATAAATCATTCTGCGATAAAATTTTCTTCCACGAAAAAAAATCCGCAGAAAATAATTACAGATAATTACTTTCTGTGTCCTGTCTTTTTCTGTGGGCGTATTTTTTAATTGAACTTTTGTTTGAGTTTAGTTAATCAATTTTTCTTTCTGTAATGGTGACAGTTTCTTTTTTAAATTAATTTTAGCACGAAACAATCTAGATTCCACTGCTGAAATGGAAGTCTCCAAAGCATCGGCAATTTCCTGGTATGATAAATTCTGATATCGATACAGGATAACAACCGTACGCTGATTTTCAGGTAATGATTGAATTGCCTCCTGGATGAACTGCGCCCGTTCCATTTTTTCAAATTCCGTATCCGGTCGTTCCGAAGAGATGATATCCGGTATTTTTTTTTGGTGGTTTTCTTCAGAATCGTTGTTGGAATCGATTGAGAAAAAAGTCAGCAGCTTTTTTTTGCGTTGATAATTAAGACACACATTAACTGCGATTCGATACATCCAGGTAGTAAAAGCAGCTTTGGCTTCGTAGCGGGAAGCCGCCTGAAAAATTCGGATGAACACGTCCTGGGACAAATCCTCTGCATCAGGCTTATTTCCGGTGAACCTCAAACAAAGATTTAGTAAAGAAAGTTTGTGCTTTTCTACCAATTCTTTGAAAGCAGCCTGGTCACCCGCTTTGGTCCGCAACATTAATGTTGTGTCTTCGTTTTGCATATTTTAAATTTATTACTTTAGTGATCACCAACGTACTATTTTATTAAACACAGAATATTACTATTTTCTTGTGTTGAAAAGTAAATTCATCAAGACAACAGTCCAAATGTTTCTTACTAACTTTATCTTGATGAGTTCCTTATAGCCAACGTTTTAATAAAGAGATAACTCTATGACAAGATGGCAACTTTAATGACGAAAAATAACCAATTTTTGATTTTTTATATTTACAAACCTTTGCCTCATCCCATTCAAAAGCATAAATAAAACCATCTTTATCTATTGTGAATGTTTTATGTGAATTTTTAAAACCAACATATTCTTTTAAAAAATTGCCATTTGTATCTATTTAATATAGGATATCCTCGTATTCCATGCTGTTACCAAATTCGATATTCAAGTAGTTTTTTATTAGCTATTTGTTAAAGTAGGCGAAAGAATAATTTAGACTAAAAACAATATATCCAAAAAACAGTAGCTTGTCAAGGCGAAAATAGAATTGATAAGAAATGAAGGGAAATGGTGAAGCTGCATAATATCTAATTTAATAAACTTAACACAACAATGCGAACAAATCTCCATGTATCAATAAGTCGGTTGATATGACTTGGCTGGTCATTGTAAATTGTTTTAATCGGTACGTGGGCAAATTTATACTTGCTTTTTAGTGCTTTAACCAGTAATTCGGACTCAGTTTCATACCTGTTACTGACAAGCTTTATTTTTCGTAAAACATGGGTTTTAATTAAACGAAAACCGGACTGACTATCACGAATCCGTTGACCGGTAAAAAGAGTAATGATTAGTGAAGTTGTCTGGTTGCTGAACTGTCTGTCCCACGGCATTGATGAAACGTCAAACATGCGGTTACCAAGGATGAAATCAACATTGGATTTATTATAACAATCGAGAAAAAGGGGGATATCATCAGGTGTGTGCTGCATATCAGCATCAAGACAGATAACGGCTTGGAAATTATTTTTGATTGCGTATAAATAGCCTTTTTTAAGTGAAAATCCTTTGCCTTCATTGGTGGGATTTTTTAAAACAACACCGTCATTTTTTTTAGCAATTTCAAATGTCGCATCCGATGAGCCGTCATCAACAATAATTATATTTTTTTTTTCAATATATTTGCTCACGCCCTGAATTACATTTGCGAGAGTGGCTTCTGCATTAAAGGCTGGAATGATGACGCAGATTTTGTTCATAGTTTTATGAGCGAACTCATTTATGATTGAGAGTTTAATTTTAGTTAGCCACTGAAAATAATAACTTTTCTTTAATCCTTCTAAATACTGATGTTATCGGTACAAAAAGTGATCGTGTTACTTTATTCTCCCGCAGTTTGATAAGCCTCAACACATTCCCAATATTTGTCACTTCGTACTCGATCACATCCAAAAACTTGCGCATCATAAATATGCCCAATCCGCCTTTTTTCCCTTTCTCGACAAAAGATGTGATATTTGGATTATCAACAATATTTGGATCAAAGCTCTGACCCTGATCGATCAATTCTACAATTAGCCTATCATTACTGACGAAAACTTTCATTGTAATCGAACCGACACCATCTTGGTAACCATGTTTAATAATATTAGTGGCAGCTTCATCGATGGATATTTTGAATGCATTTATTTCATGTTTGGTGAGTTTATATTTTTCACCTATATTTGAAATGAATTGTCTCAACGCGGGTAAATAATCGGCTTCTGCCGGTACAACCATTTTTGGGGGTCGAATCAGTCCCATAATATTTTTTGTTATTGGTGAATTGTGAGTTGTACGTTGTGTCAGTCCCCCATAACGTAACACTTCTTTTTGGTTATTGGTGATTTGTAAGTGGTGAGTGGTACATTCTTGAAATTCCAAGCTTCAAGCACAGTCTGTATTCATTTAAATATAAGGTAACTATACAGGCACCAAATTCCAAACTTTATGTCTATTGATAAATTGGAATTTGATCCCGATAAAAAAGATTCGGGACAAGTTTTGGAATTTGGTATTTGTTTTTTGGAATTTCAACTTGCACATCTTTTCAAAAACTGCCCTGTATATGAATTTTTTACCTGTGCCACTTCCTCCGGGGTGCCTTTTGCAACTACTGTGCCACCACCATCTCCTCCTTCCGGACCAAGATCGATTATGTAGTCAGCGGTTTTGATTACATCAAGGTTGTGTTCTATTACAATCACCGTATTTCCTTTATCTACCAGGCGATTGAGCACGGTTAGCAGCATTTTGATGTCTTCAAAATGCAGGCCGGTTGTTGGTTCATCAAGAATATACACGGTTCTGCCTGTACTCAAACGAGACAATTCTGTCGCTAATTTGACACGCTGCGCTTCACCGCCGGAGAGGGTAGTGGCTTGCTGTCCAAGATGAATGTAACCTAAACCAACATCTTTGAGAGTCTGAAGTTTTCTTTGAATTCTGGGAATCTTCTTAAAAAATTCCAATGCCAAAGAGACTGTCATATCCAGAACATCGGCAATGGACTTGCCGCGATATTTTATTTCCAAAGTTTCCCGGTTGTATCGTTTGCCTTTACATACTTCACAGGTTACGTAAATATCCGGTAAAAAGTGCATCTCAATTTTAATGATGCCATCACCCTGGCACTCTTCACAGCGCCCGCCTTTTACATTAAAACTGAATCTGCCCGGTTTATAACCTCGAATTTTAGCTTCCGATAATTGGGTGAATAAATCGCGGATGTGAGTAAAGACGCCGGTATAAGTGGCAGGATTTGACCGGGGAGTCCTGCCAATTGGCGATTGATCAATGTCGATTATTTTATCAACAAATTCGGTACCTAACAATTTCTCATGTTTCAATGGACTTTTTTTCCCGTGGTAAATCTCTTTCAAAAGAATCGGATACAATGTTTCGTTTATCAACGTACTTTTACCGGAACCGGACACACCGGTTACACAAATGAATATACCAAGTGGAATTTTAACATCGATCGTTTTCAGATTATTCCCGGCAGCTCCAATCAGGTGAAGAAAGTTGCCATTCCCCCCTTTTCTTTTCTCTGGAATAGGAATGGTTTTTCTCCCGGATAAATATTGTCCGGTTATTGAATTTTCTGCCTTTTCAATTTCAGCAGGTGTTCCGGTTGCTACAATGTTCCCACCTTCCAATCCGGCACGGGGGCCCAAATCCACCACAAAATCAGCCTGTTCAATGGTCTCCTGGTCATGTTCAACTACGATGACCGTATTGCCCAAATCGCGCAATTTTAAAAGTGTGGTGATCAATTTTTTATTATCGCGTTGATGAAGCCCGATGGAAGGTTCATCAAGAATGTAGAGCACACCCATTAATTGCGAACCGATTTGTGTGGCTAATCGAATTCGCTGTGCTTCGCCCCCGGAAAGCGTTCCCGAACTGCGATCCAATGTTAAATAATCCAGACCTACATTGATCAAAAATTGTAACCGGGAATTGATTTCTTGAAAAATTTGATGCGCAATCTTCTTTTCACGTTTGGTTAATTTAATTGAGTTAAAAAACTGTGTCGTCCTTTTAATGGAAAATTGTGTTACATTGTGAATATTGTAATCCTTTATTTTTACTGATAACGATTCTTTCCGAAGTCTGGCACCGCCACAATCAGGGCATGGTTTAATATTCATGTAGCCTTCGATCCAGGTGCGAATATATTGAGATGTCGTTTGATGATAGCGCCGTTCAAGATTTTTCACTATCCCTTCGTACTGGGTTGTGAATTCAGCATGGGCTTTGCCATCCTTTCGTTTATAGACCATTTGGATTTCTTTTCCCTCCGAGCCATACAAAATAATACGCTGAAGCTCAGCAGGCAGCTTATCGAACGGGGTGTTCAAATCAAAGTCATAGTTTTCAGCAACGGCTCTCAACTGTGTGAAAAACCAGCCGTCCCGTTCTTCTCCCCAGGGTTTAATAGCGCCTTGATTGAGTGAAAGATTTTTGTCCGGAACAACCAGGTCAGGATCGATTTCCATGATCGTTCCCAGACCATTACATTTTTGGCAGGCGCCGTAGGGGCTGTTGAAGGAAAACATGCGCGGCGCTAATTCTTCGTAAGAAATGGAACAATCGATACAGGCAAAGTTTTCACTGAAGAAAAGTTCTTCGCCGTCAATTTGGTGAATGAGCACAATACCGGAGCCGATCTGCAACGCGGTTTCCACTGACTCGGTTAAGCGACCGCTGATTTGTGGATCGATCACCAACCGGTCGACAACGATTTCAATATTATGCTTTTTGTATTTTTCTAATTTAATCTCTTCTTCCAGATCACGAATTTCGCCATCGATGCGCACCCTGACAAATCCATCGCGCTGGGCTTCTTCAAAAATCTCCCTGTATTCACCCTTTCTTCCCCGCACAACCGGTGCTAATACTTGAATTTTCGTTCCCTGTGGTAACTCCGTAACCTGGTCAACGATTTGTTGAACTGTCTGTCGCTGAATTGGCTTGCCGCAATTGTAACAATAGGGCTTGCCAATGCGGGCGAAAAGCAGCCGCAAATAATCATAAATTTCTGTAACAGTGCCAACTGTTGACCGGGGATTTTTGCTGGCGGATCGCTGCTCTATGGAAATCGCCGGAGAAAGCCCTTCGATGTAATCCACATCCGGTTTTTCCATCAGACCGAGAAACTGGCGGGCATAGGCGGAAAGTGATTCAACGTAGCGGCGCTGCCCTTCTGCATAAATGGTGTCAAAAGCCAATGAAGATTTCCCTGAACCGGAAAGCCCGGTTATTACAACAAATTTATCCCGGGGAATTTCAATATCAATATTTTTGAGGTTGTGTTCGCGAGCGCCTTTTATGAATATATTTTTTCGTTCGGACATTTTTATGTAGTTTGCAGTTATGAGTTTATAGTAATTTATGATTTTATAAACGAGAATATTATTGAGTTGTTCCCCATAATTAGGACAGAGAAATAATTAACTTGGACAATCGATAAAATAATTTGATTGATTTTTAATAACTTAACTATTGCTACATATCCAATTTATTTATTTCACGTCCCTTAGCGTTGATAATCATCCTCAATCAACAGCTTTTGTAGCCTAATTCTATCTTCTGCTGAAAAATTTAAACCACGTTCAGTATAATTGCACACTGATCCATAATCCACTTTTATTTGATTTAAAGCCGCATCTAAATATTTTTTCCGTGCTTCAAAAAAAGGAAGAAGCTTTTCTTTTGTTACACCAAAAATGGATAAATATTTGAGGCGATCTAAATAATTATCCTTAATTTCTTCAAAACATTCATTGGTGAATAAATAGTCCTGTTCTACCAATTCAGATGACGTGTCCAAAATTAGCTGAATTAAAGCGCAGGCAAAACCTGTGCGGTCTTTACCGCCTTTGCAGTGAATTAAAATTGGCAGGTTATTGTTGTCCGTAATTAGTTTCAAAATAGATGAAAATTCCTCGGTAAAATCAGTTACAAACTCCCGGTAAATTTCGATCAACACTTTTTCGAAATCCATCTTCCTGGCTTTTCCGGTAACCAGGGCAAAAATTCTTGCTATTAATGCCAATTCATTGTGCCTTTTTGATTTCATGGGAATGTGAATCGACTTGACACCTGAATTGTTTGGGATTCGGTCAGGCTCCTTGCGCACTTCATCGTGTGTTCTTAAATCGCAAACGACCTTTATGCCGAGTGATTCGATTTTTTCCAAATCATTTTCGGTTAATCGTGCCAGGCTTTCGCTGCGATAGAGTAATCCTGGTTTTATTTTACTCCCGTTTTGGATTCTATAACCGCCAAAATCCCGGAAGTTAAAAGCACCTTCTAATTCAATACGTTTATTTTGATTCATGTTTGTGTTTTTTCCAAAATAGTTTTTCATGTAATCGTTTTCGATATTTAACAGCAATTTAATTCATCCTCTACAAGGATGTTTAACTGGTGGTGAATATTTATTTTACAATATTCATCTTAATAACCTGGTTGGCGTTTTTCCAACCGAACACTCGTCCCTTTGACCATTGTTGATTTTCTGTACCTCCATAAACCAGTGTTAATTGATCTGTAGAGCAGCCGGTCAAATTCTGCCAGTAGCGTAAATTTTTGAAAAAATCTGAATTCATCGTGGTACTTGATTTAATTTCCAATGCAGTTACATGCGAGCCTGTCTCGATGATACAATCTATTTCATGTCCCGCATTGTCCTGCCAGAAATAGAGACCGGAATGATTGTTAGTGTTGACAATGTGCTTTTTCATTTCCGAAAAAATTAAAGATTCAAAAATTTCCCCTTTCAGGTAATGAAAATTTAGCTCATCAGCGGATCGAATGCCAAGCAGCGAGCAGATGAGACCGGTGTCATAAAAATAGATTTTGGGTGACTTTGTCAATCGTTTATTGTAATTTTTATGAAACGGCTGCAATAAAAAAATGATAAAACCGGCTTCCAGGATGGAAATCCACGATTGAATGGTTTTGTAGTTAACACCTATTTCATTGGCAATCAATGATGCATTGAACAACTGCCCGACACGTCCTGCACATATTTTCAGAAATGTTTGAAATTTGTACAAATCTTTCACGCTTATAATCTGCCGGACGTCTCGTTCAATGTAAGAACTGATGTACCATGGATACCAATCAGTTGGTTGCAATTGCTTATCATAAATTCTGGGGTAGGTGCCCGTGAAAGCGTATTTTGCAAAATTATCAGCTATTGGAAAGGCGGAGGCAATTTCCGTAATTGAGAATGATAAGAGATGAAATAACGCGGCTCTGCCGGCAAGTGTTTGAGAAATTTGCTCTAATAGCAGGAAATTTTGTGAGCCGGTGAGGATAAAATTGCCAGCTTTTCCGGTTTCATCAACAATTCCCTGTATGTATGAGAATAGCTCTGGTACGCGTTGAATTTCATCGATCACTACACCATTTTTATAGGTGGTCAAAAATAAGCGTGGATCATCAATCGCCTGTGCTCTTGTGTCAGGAAATTCCAGGTTAACATAATCATATTTCGGAAATAATGCTTTCGCAAAAGTAGTTTTTCCAGATTGCCGCGGACCTGTTATCGCCACTACCGGCATTTGTGCTGCCTTAGAGAGTATAATTTTCGAGAGACCTCTTGTGATCATGGTCAAATTTGCTGTTGTTAAAACATATAAATTTATTACAAATATACGAAAGGGAAACATAATTGTCAATAGTTATTTACAGATTAGTAATTCAATTCCTAATTTGTAATAAAAACTTAAATATATCAATTTATGCAAATCCCTATTATTCAAAAGCCACTATATGATATTTTTTCGCATCAATATTCGATTGCCTATTCAGAGACACTCAACAGGCTCAAGAAGATACAAACCGGAACAGCAAAAAAATTATCCTTTTTAAGAAATGTATCTTTCGTGAGAATAATTCCTTTGTTAAATCCTAATT
The DNA here is from genome assembly GCA_016783825.1 of Candidatus Zhuqueibacterota bacterium. Classification (GTDB taxonomy): domain Bacteria; phylum Zhuqueibacterota; class Zhuqueibacteria; order Thermofontimicrobiales; family Thermofontimicrobiaceae; genus Nigeripontimicrobium. Next base: position 26,367 of record JADHVV010000038.1, read on the forward strand.
TTTCAATCGGTGTAAAATCATGCTCTGAAACCGACTGTTGAAATTTTACTTCGATTGGATAAATATCGTTATTTAAAAGTAATAAAAAATCAATCTCTTTTTTATTGCTAAAAAATCCTAATCCCTCCCCGAAATAATCACCGGAAAGACGCCACAAATGAGTAGCAACGAGTTGTTCCATTAACTTTCCACTTTTGGATGGATCCTGGATTAATTCGATGCTTTTTTCAAAGATGTTACTCCATTTTTCATGAACACCCCTGAAGATAAAATAAAAAAGATTATCCAAAAAATAGAATTTCTTTGTTTTGCGGTGAATAAAATGTTTTTTATGAAAATCAAATTGATACAGGGCTTTACCAAGAAAAGTGCCTTCAAATATACTGATATGATCTTCGATTGTGTGATGCGAAATGTTGCCTATTTTTTTTGCGATATTATCCCAACCAATTCAACTGCCCAAAACTTAAAAATCCGCGTAAACACCAGCCTGTCAACAATAACCGCCATCAACACGCCTACGCCATACATTATTATATCAATCAGATCAAAAGTAACACCCAGCGCATATATCCCAAAATACTGACAAATTTCAGCCGTTGTTGCAACTGAAAATACAATAATCGACTTTACTCGCCAGTCCCTTAAAAATGGCATTGAAAATTCATTTATGCTTAATAAAAAATAAATCCCAAAAGGTAAATGGTAAATTCACTAACATTCGGACAGCATTTCAAAAAACATTCGGACACCATTTCACTAATTGCTCGGACAGCATTTCACTAAACATTCGGACACTTTTAGGGGATTAGTGAAATAAATTTTAAAAATGGTTTGGCGAAAAAAATCTCATTGTCCTATCAAAAATTAAATTAATTTATTATCTTACTTCTTTTGAAAGCAATACAGATAATCGTATTATTCGAAAGGAGTAAAGTTATGTCGAAAAATGGGAGAATGAGAATGAGAAAGATAAAGAAGATTCTCAGCTTGTACAAGCAAACAGATTTATCGAGTCGTGCAATAGCCAAAGCATTAAGTAAGCCAAAATCCACGGTCTGCGATTATATTCATCGCTTTAACAAATCGGGCTTAACGAGCGAAGATTTATCAGATAAAAGCGATGAACAGCTATATCATGCCCTATTCCCCGAAGAGAAAAAATCTAACAAGCAAGCCGGTAAAAATGTACTGCCAGATTTTAACATCATACATTTGGAATTGAAAAAGAAATATGTCACCCGCGCGCTTTTATGGGAAGAATATAAAGAGAGTTATCCTGATAATCATTATAGTATTACCAGTTGAATCCTGTATAGTTACCTTATATTTTTATAGGAGTACAGACTATGCTTTGTTTTTTATGCAAAAGTTTTTTAATAAAGATCAATTACTATTACAACGAAAAGGCTGAGGCGAAGGCTAAGGCGGAGCAAGGTAGAAGATTAAAGGTTTAAGATTTTTTCCTTCGCCTTTGCCTCAGCCTTCGCC
>JADHVV010000217.1 GCA_016783825.1 Candidatus Zhuqueibacterota bacterium
AGGCTGAGGCGAAGGCTAAGGCGGAGTAAGGTATAAGATTAAAGCACCCTTCGGGCACAGGGATTAAGAATTTTTTTTCCTTCGCCTTTGCCTCAGCCTTCGCACTAAAGTATTAAAACCTGCACTTTAGTGCGCTATGTAATAACTAAAATATATTTTAACTGTTCCAAAAATTCAAAGATGCTGTTCCGTTGGAGATCAATCCATAGCTAAAATGTTTGATCCAATCGCCTAAGCTGATCAGCACTTTACCCTCGATTTCTTCTATTATAGCCTCATGTGAATGACCCAATATGACATAATCATACCGATCATTAAATTTATTTTTTGCATAATCTATGTATTCATCCTTATGAGAATAAACTTTCGTGGATGTGTAATGTTTGCTCGTTTGCGACATTTGTTTTGTCAGTGGAATTCCAATATCAGGATGCAGGCAGCGAAACAAAAAAATGCTCAGCGGGTGTCTGATAATTTTTTTTAACAAGCGGTATCCTTTGTCATTTTTCAGAATGCCGTCCCCATGAAAAATAAAAATTTTTTTGTTGTCGATCTGGGTTGTATAAATATCAGGAAGCACATTGATATTTACTTGGTCTGATAAAAAATCTTTCAACCAGCAATCGTGGTTACCGCGAAGGAAATTTACCGAAACGCCTGATTCAATGAGCTTTGAGATTTCAAAAAAAACACCATAAAACTTATTTGGTACAACATGATTATATTCGAACCAGTAGTCGAAAAGATCGCCAACTATAAATAATTCATTCCCAGGTTTTTTGATATAATTAAAAAAAGATTTTAAGCGGGAAAATTTTTTTTCTTCTTCCGCTTCAGTTCCAGCCCCAATATGAATATCTGAAATAAAATAGTATTTTACCATGCCCGTATCCTAAGTAGTTGTAACCGATCACGAAGGTAAGAAAAATGTGATAGTATCTCCCACAGAAAAGAAATCCCACAGAAAAAAACAAAAAGTGTATACGTTCACCAGATATCGGTGAAGATAAGACAGAAAAATTCCAACGGATGAGCTGCCAACGGATACGAATTAGAGTTTTAAATAAGCCTAAAAGATTTTTTTTATTTCGTGTTTGATAGTGTTTTCGTTCAATCACTATTTATTGGGAGACATTCTAATAAAAAATCTACATAAACCGTTAGCCAAAATCCGTTGGCTGCTCATCCGTTGGGCATAATTTATCATTTTCAACTTTTGAATTTACACCATGTGATCCGGTACAAGTAGTTTGATTAATTACTAATTCAGAAAGATACAAAATATATAAAGATTTTGCAATAAAAAACAACTTCATCAAAAAAAATATTGACAATTTCAAAAAAAATTTGTATTTTGCTCGTCAAAATAAATTAAAGGGGATTGTGAATATTTAATTTGAAGTAAATAAAATATTATCGCATATCAGGGGTTTAAAAAATTACTCCACTTTGGTGGAGTTTTTCGTTTATTAAATGAAAAAAATAAATTTAAAAGCTTTCGCAAAAATAAATATTGGTTTAAATATTATTTCTAAAAGAAATGATGGATACCATGAAATAGAAACCATATTTCAACAAATAGACTTGTTCGATGAGATAACAATTTCGGTAAGAGACGATACAAAAATAGTTTTAGAAAGCGATAGCAAAAACATTCCGTTGGATGAAAACAATATTTGTTTTAAAGCCGCGAAATTATTACAGGAAATATCGGGAGTTTCCAGGGGTGTAAATATAGCAATTTCTAAGCGTATTCCAATCGGAGCAGGATTGGGCGGTGGAAGCAGTGATGCTGCAGCAACATTAAAAGGATTAGTGAAGCTGTGGGAACTAGCTTACACTAAAAATGAAATCACCAAATTTTCAAAACAAATAGGCGCTGATGTGCCATTCTTTGTCAAAGGAGGCACAGCCTACGCCTCTGGAATTGGTGACAAATTAACACAAATTGAATTTCCTAAAAAATATTATTGTGTTTTGGTATATCCAAACATAAAAATACCCAGCGCATGGGCATATAAAAATTTTAATTTTAACTTGACAAAGACAAAAAAAATCATTAAATTATTTGAAATTTTGCAAAAAAGATTTGATTTGTCTGAGTTGGAAAATTTAGCGCAGAACGATTTTGAGGATGTAGTATTTAGAGAATTCCCGGAATTAAGTGAATTAAAAAGAAAATTATATCAAGGCGGCGCTTTTTTTGCCAGTATGTCCGGCAGTGGTTCCACAATATTTGGCATGTTTAAAGAATATTTTGAGGCAGAGGCGGTGTTGGGGATTTTCCCTAAATCCTACCAAACATTTTTTACTCAACCAATTTAAAATAGGCATCTATAACATTAGGAGAAAAGAAAAATGTGATGTTTGGAGCAGGGGGGGCTGTTATGAGATGTTGCGTTAATTGAAAATTGAGGGTAACTTTTGGCTATATTGAATTGTAATTTTAAAGTATTTTTAAACTAAATTTTTACTTATATTGGCCTTCAATATTTGATACAGGAGAGATGAATGGAAATTACAGAAATTACTGTTACCCCACGCAACGAAGATAAGTTAAAGGCTTTTGTTAACATAACTTTTGATGATCAATTCGTTGTTCGCGGATTGAAAGTGATAAAGGGGGCGACAGGGTTTTTTATTAGCATGCCCAGTCGAAAAATGCCGGATGGATCATTCAGAGATATTGCCCATCCCATAAATAAAGATTTTCGGGATTTTATTGAAAAAGCAATATTGGATGAATATGAAAGACAGTTGGCATTAGAGCCATCAGAGGAAGCTGTTTTTATTAAAGAGTAGTATCTAAAAAATCGTTTTCTTGTACAATGGGCAAGAAAGAAATGATTTAAGAACAAGGATTAACGATTTTTGATTTACGAAGGAATACTACATGAATAAAAGAGATTTAGAGGAACGGTTAATAAATTTTTCAGTCTTAATTATTGAGATTGTAGATGAAATGCCTAATAAATAAATTGAAATCATAAAATCAAAAAATACATCAAAAATCATAAATCGTTAATCCTTGTTCTGAGATCAAAGGAAAAGGTAGCGAATGTGATGAACTATTACAAATGATGGGGCGTAGCCAAGTGGCAAGGCACAGGGTTTTGGTCCCTGCATTCGGAGGTTCGAATCCTCCCGCCCCAGCAAAAAATTCTAATACTCGTTTTTTAGTTATCAAATGACGACAGTCAAAAACAGAGCAGTACAAAGAAATCAGAATAGTAGCGTAACATAAAACTTCACAAAGTCAGCTTTGCTCTGTTAGATTTTCGTCATTTTTATATTTCAGGGAATCTGGTTTAATGGCAAAAACTTTAAAAATTTTTTCCGGAACTGCCAGTAAAACATTAACAAAGAAAATAGTATCTTACCTGGATATTCCGATTGGCGATTCGAGTATCAGGAGATTCAGCGATGGAGAGATTTGGGTTAAATACAACGAAAACATTCGCGGGTGCGATGTGTTCATTGTACAATCGACCTATTCCCCGGCTGAAAATTTTTTAGAATTACTTATTATGATCGATGCGGCGCGTCGTTCTTCAGCACGAAGGATAACTGCTGTTATTCCATATTTCGGCTATGCACGGCAGGATAGAAAAGATCAACCGCGCGTTGCGATAACAGCGAAGTTAGCTGCAAATTTAATACGAACTGCCGGAGCTGATCGTGTTTTAACCATCGACTTGCATGCTCCACAGGTTCAGGGTTTCTTTGACATTCCGCTGGACCATATTTATTCATCGCCTGTTTTTGCTGAGTATTTTAAGAAAAGAAATCTGAAGAATTTAGTGGTGTTGGCGCCAGACATAGGCGGAGTTAAGATGGCGCGGGCTTATGCTAAAAGATTAAAAGCGCCGTTGGCAATAATTGACAAAAGAAGATCCGGCCCAAACCAGGCAGATGTTATGCACCTTATCGGTACGGTAAAAGATAAAAGTGTTTTAATAATCGATGATATTGTGGATACGGCTGGAACGCTTGTAAATGCAGCCGAACGTGCTTGTAAGGAAGGGGCGAAATGTGTCATAACAGCTTGCACCCATCCAATCTTGTCCGGTGGTGCCATAAAAAAATTAAAAAGTTCCAGTATTTCGGAATTTGTTGTTATGGATACAGTTCCATTGCCAAAAGAAAAAAAAATTGATAAAATTAAAGTATTATCTGTGGCAAATTTATTTGGAAGCGCCATAAAAAGAATACATAATGAAGAATCGATAAGTATATTATTTGATTAATGGAGTGAAATAATGTCTGAACATGTATTGCAAGTAGAATCAAGAGAAGCGACAGGGAAAGAATATGCGAAAAAATTACGTCAAGCCGGGAAAGTCCCTGGAGTTTTTTATGCTCATAATGAAAAATCTGTGGCTATTACTTTTGATGAACGTGAAATAATGAAAACATTAACCTCTTCTGAAGCCGGATTAATTGATATCCAGATTGGTGGGGACAAAACAAGAAAAGCGATTATTAAAGAAGTTCAAACTGATCCAATTAAAAATTATCTCGTTCATGTGGATGTAATGGGAGTGAGTTTAGAGGAAAAGATTACGGTTTCCGTGCCCATACATATTGTTGGTGAAGCAGTCGGAGTTAAAGATCAGGGAGGTATTTTACATAATTATATTCGTGAGGTTGAAGTCTCCTGCTTACCCCTGGATATTCCTGAATATATTGATGTGGATGTTTCAGAGCTTAACATGGGAGATTCGATTCAACTTTCAATCCTGACAATTGATAAGGTTTCTATTGTCGGAGATTTAGACCAACCGATCGTGAGTGTCCTGATGCCGAAAGTTGTAATAGAAGAAGTTGTGGAAGAAGAAGGTGTTGAAGAAGGTGTTGAAGGCGAAGAAGAAGCTGAAACGTCTGAAGATGATAGTTGATGTTATAATAAAAGAATAGCGCGACGAGTTGCAAAAAAAATAAACCACTAATTTTCACTAATTGATTTTATTGTAATTAGTGAAAATAAAATTCGTGTAATCATCCTGCGTCTGATCTTATCAATAGGATCCGCCGAAGGTGGATTAGTGTAATTCGTGGTTAAAAATGTTTTAGATTTCTTTGCAAAAAAATAAAGACCTTATTGTTAATACTATAAATGAATGGAATCTTCTTTCTTGATTGTCGGGTTGGGAAATCCTGGCGAGAAATACAGGTTAACGCGCCATAATATTGGTTACATGGTCGTCGATCAAATAGCAAAGAAATATAATTGTTCGTTTAAGCGGCGCTTTAAATATTCAATAGCTAAATTTGATTTTTTTCAAAAAAAAGTTATTTTGATGAAGCCCAGCACTTACATGAATTTAAGCGGCAGGGCTGTAAATAAAGGTATTAAGAAATATAATATTACTCTTTCAAACCTATTAATTATTAGCGATGATTTAAACCTACCGTTAGGCAAAGTCAGGTTGCGAGCCAGGGGAAGCGCCGGTGGACAAAAAGGATTAAAGTCAATTATTGAAAGTTTAAATACAGAGAAATTCCCCCGGCTTCGCGTTGGCATTGCAGGAGAAAATAACATTTCTGATGTTGTTGAATATGTTTTATCCCCGTTTAACAAAAATGAATTAAATCAAGTGGAACAGGTGGTGAATGAAGGATCGTTATGTGTAAAACATTTGATTGAATATGGAGTTTCAAAAACCATGAATAAGTTTAATAACTGACAAAATAACTAAGGAATTGGTAACTATCTAGCGAAGCTTCGCCTCAAACCGACAAGAAAAAATCGCCCACAGAAATGAACAAAAAATTTTTTCTGTGGCAGTTCAAAATCTGTGGGAGATATTTCTTTTGCATTGATATTGGTTTGAATCGTTACAAGAGTTGTTTTATTTAATAGTAGTAATTTGAAAGGTGGAGGAAAAAACTATTGGAAACAGGAACACTGATTAATCATGTAATGGTACCTTTTTTTGCCAGCCTGATCGCGCTCGGATTTGTGGTGTATTTGATCTTTGATATCCTGAAAAAAGAAATGGGTACGGAAAAAATGGCTCAAATATCCCTTGCTATTCAACAGGGCGCCCGTGCATTTCTTAAACGTGAATATATTTATGTCTTCTTTGTTGTGGTTGTAATCGCAATACTCATTTCAATTGCACCGATGCTGACAGAAGTAGAATTGGGGTGGAAAACATCGGTAGCTTTTGTTGGCGGGGCATTTGTTTCCGCCCTTGCCGGTTATATCGGGATGAGCATTGCAACAAGAGCCAACACCCGCACCACCCAGGCAGCTTTGACCGGGGGAGTAAAAGGGGCATTGAGTGTTGCCATTAGCAGCGGCGCTGTTATGGGTATGAGTGTTGTTGGATTGGCGCTTTTGGGATTATCAATTTTTTATGTTATTTTTAAGGGCGAACCAACCATAATTAACGGCTATGCCATGGGCGCGAGCCTGGTCGCACTGTTCGCTCGAAGTGGTGGCGGCATTTATACTAAAGGCGCTGATATGGGCGCTGATTTGGTTGGCAAAGTTGAAGCAGGAATTCCCGAAGATGATCCCAGAAACCCGGCAGTAATTGCTGATAATGTGGGTGACAATGTTGGTGATGTTGCCGGATTAGGAGCTGATCTGCTTGAATCTTACGTCGAGTCGATTATCGCATCGATGGCAATAGCAGCAACGCTTGGAATGGTAGCGCCCCAGTTAAAATTACTTCCGCTCTCAATTGCAGCAGCCGGAATTTTTGCATCGATTATTGGCATCATGTATGTCAGGGTTGCCGGAAGAAAAAATCCGCAATCAGCTTTAATGTGGGGAACTTACATTAGCGCAATTTTAACAGCGATTGCGACCTATTTTATTGTGAAATACCAGGGCGTATCATTTGGTTCTTTTTCCTTAATGGGACCGTTCTATGCAACAATTGCCGGAATCGTATCCGGCATGATTGTTGGATTTGTAAGTGAGTATTATACTTCATCTAAATTCAAGCCTGTTCGCCAGTTGGCAAAGGATTCTCAAAGCGGACCGGCAATTACAGTTACCGGCGGAATGGCTGTCGGCATGGCATCGACAGCAGTTCCGGTTATTGTATTGGCGGTTGCTGTTGTTTTAGCCAATCATTTTGCCGGAATTTATGGCATCGCGCTGGCAGCTTTTGGAATGTTAGCAACAACCGGTGTTATTGT
>JADHVV010000039.1 GCA_016783825.1 Candidatus Zhuqueibacterota bacterium
AGCAACAGCAATTGCAGGATCAGATGATTAAAGAAAACATGGCGAAAATCAAACATAAAATTATTATTATGAGCGGCAAAGGCGGTGTAGGTAAAAGTACAGTAGCCACCAGCCTGGCTTTTGAACTGGCAAAAAATGGAAGAAAAGTTGGTATTTTGGATACGGACGTTCATGGCCCATCTTTGGGAAAAATGTTGGGAATAGAAGGTCAGTTTATAATGCCGTCAGAAAAAGGAAATACGCTTATTCCTATTGAAGCTTATGGTATTAAAATTGTGACAATGGCTTCGTTACTGCAGGATTCGGACGCACCCGTAATCTGGCGGGGACCGCTTAAAATGGGCGCTATCAAACAATTTCTTGGTGAAATAGAATGGGGTGAGTTGGATTATCTGATCATTGACTCTCCCCCAGGAACTGGTGATGAACCATTAAGTGTATGCCAGCTTATTCCTGAAGCGGATGGCTCGATAATCGTAACCACGCCTCAGGATGTTGCTTTGATCGACTCACGAAAAACAGTGCGGTTTTCTGAAGCATTAAAAATTCCTGTGCTGGGCATAGTGGAAAATATGGCTGGTTTAAAATGCCCCCATTGCGGAGAGCCGATTAATCTTTTCAAAATTGGCGGCGGAGAAAAAGCAGCCGAGAACATGCAGTTGACGTTTTTAGGGCGCATTCCCATCGAGCCGGAAATTGTCGAATCCTGTGATAATGGTAACGCCTATGTTTATGATTTTGCAGACCAGGAAGCGGCGAAAAGTTTGCACGAGATCGCTAATAAAATAATGGAAAAAGTGGAAAAGAAAAACGTATCCGTTTGACAAAATGCAATAAACCTATTACAAACCAGGTTTGTTCAAAAAACCTGGTTTGTTTAAATCCAAATAATAAAATAAATAAAAGGAATTACAAATGAAAGTTGCTGTATCAACAGAAAATGGAAATGTATCACCGCACTTTGGCAGGTGTCCCGAATTTACATTGGTTGAAATTGATGGTGATAAAGTCGTAAAAAAAGAGATTATCCCCAATCCAGGACACGCTCCAGGATTTTTGCCGCAATATTTTGGTGAAATGGGCATTGAAGCTGTCATTGCAGGCGGTGCGGGTCAACGAGCGCAAATGCTGTTCGCCGAGAAAAATATCCAATTAATTCTTGGCGCAACTGGCGATATAGATGGCGTTTTGGAACTCCTGTGCAAAGGAGAGCTTGAAGGCGGCGAGAGTCTCTGTAGTCATGCGGATGGCGGTGGTCATGGGGATGGTACGCATAGTTGTGGGAAGCATGATGAATAAAAAAAATCCAAAAATCAAGCTCCTAATAGCAAATAAATCTTGCAGTTACTAAATTTTTGGTAATAGTTCACCTACCTTTTTATTATTATGTGAAAAAAAGATTTACGAATAAAGATTAACGATTTTTGATTTATGATGGAATGGTGAGTAAAAAACAGAAGTCATTAAATCAACAATACTTCGAAAATCGTAAATCCCCCGATAAATCGGGATTTTCAATCTGTTCTGAAATCAAAAGAAGGAACAGTATAGGTGGTGAACTATTACAATTTTTGAAATATTACCTGGCTTTTTTGATGAGAGTTGCTGTTAATTGATTGGAATAAGACCATGCTTCGGAGAAAGTTCTCCAGTACCATTCGGACACAGACAGCTAAACAGCTAGACTTGAACTCCTGCTGGTAATGAGGTATTTTTAAGTAAATTTTCAACACGATTTTTAATTTCCTTTATTGACTGTGGCTCTTTTAACTCAATATTACCATTGTCTATTTGAACCAGAAGTTCACCAATTGTACCTAATGTTCCAACAGAGGGCAATGTGTAGATAATCGGCAGGCGCCAATAGATATGTTTTTCCATCCAGAGTTCTGGCTGCCCTGCGGAGACTAATTCACCCAGGTGCATTAAAAGGTACAGATTAGCTTTCTGACGAGCCACAAAAGCCGATATATTGAAAGTTGAATCGACCTCGATTTTGAAGGAAATTTTTGCTTTTTCAGGTATTGGAATGGTCTTTGACCGCAACGATAGAGGAAATTCATCGCCATGCTCTTGATATGACTCAATTATTTTTCTAGTAACATCTTGAGCTATTTCAAGAGTTTCCGTAATAGTACGACCCTGGGCAACTAAACCAGGAACTTCATCGCTGGTTGCTAAAAAGTCACCATTTTCTAATTCATCTAAATTCATTTTAACAAAAATTTCAGACATAATATTGGACTCTATCAATGTTCATATTTTGCAGTTTGAATTAGCTTTTCTTGCAACCATAAATTAATAAGTGTCTGGGTAGAAATTCCTTTCTTGTGGGCTTATGCGGTTATTTTTTTGGAGAGATTCCGTTTTATTCTAAAATAGTTCCGTGTTAATTCTATTTTAACATTACTAACCTCTTTAGTTAAATCAAAATAATAAGTAACATCATGAGAATCCCAAAAATCTGCCGCAGCTTCGATGCTATCGAATTTTTCAGGGATATTTTCCTTTAGATTATTTTCTTTTTTGATATTCAATTTAAATCCATTTTTCAGATAATATGAATAATAAAATCTTGTCACTATTCAGATTCAAAAAGGCAAGACTATTTGGGGCAAAACAATTGCTTTTTTAAAAAAAATGTAACTATTCAGTTTGTTCAGCTAAAACTACTTCTGCCAATATTGTACGATAAAAAAAATTCGCAGAATAATTTATAGCAGAATGATGTTTTCTATTTATTATTATTCTGCTATTAATAATTCTGCCACAATTTTTAATTCTATGTTTTTAGTTAATCACATCCCTTGCTGAATAGTTACAAAAAAAAAATAACAAATATCTATAAATCCAACGAATAGTTTTTTAATAGTTTCCGCCAAAAAGAAGGCGGACAGGTTGCCCAAAATAGTTCTGCCAATTCTTGTTGTGATAGCTGCATAGTTATAAAATCATTTTTAAGATATATAAATGAATTCAAATAGTCAAGCAGAAAATTTATTGACACGTATCAACATATTAGCAAAGGAATTAACAAATGATAATCAGTATCGCCAGTGGAAAAGGCGGAACAGGTAAAACAACAATCGCGGTGAATCTTGCAAAATCTTTAGACGCAGATGTGCAATTGTTAGATTGCGATGTTGAAGAACCCAACGCGCATATTTTTGTGAAGCCAGAGATTTCACAAGTAAAAAAAGTGAATATGCCTATTCCAGAAGTAGATTTAAGTAAGTGTACCTTTTGCGGTAAATGTGAAAAAATATGTCAATTTAACGCCATTGTCGTAATTAAAAATAATGTTCTCGTATTTCCTGAATTGTGCCACTCCTGCGCGGGATGCTGGCTGGTGTGTCCCGAGCAGTGTATCGCTCAAAAAGACAGACCTATCGGGGAGATGGAAATTGGGAAAACAGGAGCGATTGATTTCGCCCATGGTCGGTTGAATATTGGTGAAGCGCTTTCACCGCCGATTATTCGCGAAGTAAAGAAACAAATTAATGCGGAAAAAATTACAATCATCGATGCGCCGCCTGGCACTTCCTGCCCTGTAATTGAAGCCGTGAAAGGCAGCGATTTTATCCTGCTGGCAACCGAACCAACGCCTTTCGGATTGAACGATCTCATCCTGGCTGTGGAAATGGTTCGAATTTTAAAAATTCCTTTTGGTGTGATAATAAATCGCGCCGACGTTGGGGATAAAAAAGTCTGGGAATATTGTCAGAAAGAAAACATTCCCATCTTAATGGAGATTCCCAATGACCGAAAAATTGCCGAAGCCTATTCAACAGGGAAAATTATCATCGATGTTTACCCTGAATATATTCAAAAATTTCAGGCGTTATACAAGGAAATCGAGAGGAGGGCAGCGGCATGAAGGAATTAGTAATTATCAGCGGAAAAGGCGGCACAGGAAAAACAAGCATCACCGCTTCATTTGCAGCGCTGGCTAAAAACAAAGTTCTGGCGGACTGCGATGTTGATGCGGCTGACCTTCATTTAATCTTAAAACCTGAAATAAAACATCGGGAAGATTTTTATGGTGGGAAAATAGCCTACATTAATAATGACGCCTGCACCGAATGCGGAAAATGTCGCGAAGTCTGTCAATTCGACGCCATTAGTGAAGACTACGTTGTTGATGAAGTTTCCTGTGAGGGATGTTCTGTGTGCGTGGAGTTTTGTCCTGTTGATGCCATTGATTTTAACGATCACTTGAACGGCGAATGGTTCATTTCTGAAACAAGATTCGGTACAATGGTACACGCCAAAATGGGTGTGGCTGAAGAAAATTCAGGGAAATTAGTGTCCCTGGTTCGGCAGCAGGCGAAATTGTTAGCTGAAGAAAAAGAGATGGATTTTGTCATTATCGACGGCGCACCAGGCGTTGGTTGCCCTGTGATCTCTTCAATTACAGGCGCTGATGCTGTGTTAATAGTAACCGAGCCAACGCTTTCGGGACTGCATGATTTGGAACGTGTCGGCGCTTTATCAGCAGATCATTTTGGAATACCCACTTTTGTATGTGTAAATAAATATGATTTGAATTCTGAAATTACAGATCAAATTGAAACCTACTGCCGAGCTAAAAACATAAATTTTGTCGGTAAAATTCCTTATGATAATGTCGTGACAGAAGCGATGGTTCAGAGCAAATCAGTGGTTGAGTTTTCTGATGGCGCGGTGGCACAAGAGATTAAAAATATTTGGGAACACCTGGCGCGGCAAAGCTGAAAAAATTATTTACCGCAAAGACGCAAAGAACGAGGAGTGATCGAAGAGTGCAAAGTTAAAGATTATTGATCAATAGATCAAATTAACAGATTTTTTTCTTTGGTTTTTTTTCTTCAATTTTTTGTTTTCTGTGCGGGCTTAGCGTCTTTGCGGTGCTAAAAATTTTTGCTCAAAAAACAAAGATTTGATCTGTAATACAATAGAGGATAAATTTGCTTATGTCGTCAAATTTTGATCAATTCGTTGATGAATTAGACAAAGCCGTTATGGAAGAAATGCGGCGGGATTATTCTGCTAAAGTTGTGGAGATTTTCTTGAATCCCGCAAATGTTGGAAAAATGGATAATCCTGACTTTTATGGAAAAGTAACAGGCTCTTGTGGTGACACGATGGAAATATTCCTAAAAACAGAAAAAAATTTGATAACTGATTCAAAATTTACCACCGATGGTTGCGGGCCATCCCTGGTTTGCGGATCCATGATTACCCAATTAGTTAAAGGTAAATATATTAATGAAGCTGGTGGAATCACTGCCGAAAAAGTGCTGGATGCATTGGGCGGGCTTCCTGAAGCAGATCAACACTGCGCCCAGTTGGCTGAAGATACTTTGCAGAAAGCCATTACTACTTACTTGAAAATGAAAAAAGGGCAAGTGTAACATGCCAATTTATGAATACAAATGCTCTAAATGTGACCATGTTTTTGAGGAATTTCAGCCCATAGGTGCAGATGGCTCCGAATTGAACTGTCCAGTCTGCAAAGCAGCAAAACCAAAGAAATTATTTTCTTCATTTGCTTCTGCTGGTGGTTACTCGGTTTCTAGCAGTTTTGCAAATTGTTCAACGAGTGGATCCACTTGAGCGATATAAATTGCCCGGGCTGGATGCCCAGGCTAAACTGATTCCTACGCTTGTCCTTTTGTAGATCCAGAAAATTGGCTCAAGGTGGAAAATCGTGCTGGTGAGAAAAATTACTCTGTGAAAAAAGGAGATAGGAGGAAATAATGACTAATAATATCTCTGAAGAATATATTCGCAGGGAAGTGGCGAATGTAGAACATCCGACTATAAATTGCAGTTTGGTTGAGCTGGGAATAGTTAAGAGTATAGATATTACAAATGAAAAGGTCATCATCACGATGGCATTTCCATTTCCTAATATTCCTATCGAAGATTATCTTGTCGATAATGTGAGAGAGTCTATCGAGGAGATTGACGCAGCGGTAGAAATTGAAACCGTTGTAATGACTAAAAAAGAACTGCAAAATTTTTTGGCTTTAGAAAAGAAAAATTGGAAAAGTGGTGTTTAGACAAAAGGAGACATTATGAGCAAGGTAATAGAAGTTACTGATCAAAATTTTGAGCAAGAAGTTCTTAATTCAGATGTACCCACTGAAGTGGATTTTTGGGCGCCCTGGTGCAGTCCATGTCTGATTGTATCTCCTATATATGACAAACTTGCAGAGGAATATGGGAATTTTAAATTCTGCAAGATCAACGTAGATGATAATCCCGAGATACCAACAAGATATCAAGTACAGGCTATTCCGATGCAAATGTTTTTTGCCAACGGAAAGAGGGTCGATGAACTGCTCGGGGCTGTTCCTGAACAGGTGATCAGGTCAAAAGTTGCTGATGTTTTACGCAGGTTTCCAGTAGAATAGATATTTACAATGAAACTAAACAGCCAGACATCACAACACAATTATTATTCATTTTTATGGCATGCGGTGTTTCTTGCATTAGCGATAAATTTCATGGATATGGACACCATTATTCCAGCCATGATGCTCGATGCGGGCGGCAGTGCGCTGCAGCTTGGAATATTGACAGCTATTATGTTGGGCGGCGGAAAAGTGGCGCAACTATTCTTTGCTCCCTTTTTGAATAATCAACCATCAAAAAAAGGATATTTATTAGGCGGAATTAACGGTCGTATTCTTTCGCTCGGCGCTATGGCGCTGTTGTTTTGTTTTTCATCTCAAATCAATAATAATTTAATTATCTGGTTAATATTCATTTTGATTTCCCTGTTTTCATTTGGCGGCGCTTTTGCAGGCATCAATTATGTTGACATTTTTGGAAAATCCATTCTGGAGAATAAGCGGAAACAGTTTTTTTCCATCAAACATGTTTTATCCAATATCTTTGTTTTTCTATCTGCTTTTCTTGCCAGGAAAATCTTGACCGCTTACGGTTATCCCATAAATTATGCTTCATTATTTTTAATTGCTGCCGTGCTGCTGGGAGTCGCTTCGCTGGGTTTCTGGAAAGTTAAAGAAATTCCCGTATCCCATACCAAAATCGATGGGCTGAAAAATTTCTTACACTCATTATTCATGAAATCCGCAGCAATAAAAAGTTGAGAAATTATTTGTTTTTGATTAACACGCAGGGAATTTTTGTCGCATTGATGCCTTTTTTAATTCTTTATGCCAGGAAAATGTTTGCTGCAGGAAGTCAGGATATTGGTAACTTTTTAATCCTGAAAGTAATTGGCGGTATTTTAACAGGCAGTGTACTTTTCTATTATTCAAAAAAAATAAAATACCACTACATGCTGTACATTGCTTCCACTCTTGCTATATTCATTCCTTTGCTAATTATAATGCTGCCAGGCTCCCTGCTTTTTCCTTACATCTTTTTGTTGGGCGGAATCGTTTTTACGATTCACACTATTTCCATGAATGGCATTTTATTGGAAGTCACCACGAATGAGAACAGAGCGCTGTACGCGGGTTTGTCTGGCGCTGGCGGCATTCTTCCTGTTCTATTGCCATTTTTAGGCGGCTGGATAATTACAGCATTTGGCTTTACACAATTTTTTGTTTTATTCATGCTTATAATTTTTTCGTCATTTTATTTTATCTATAAAATTGATTGTCAGAAATAACAACAACGAAAAAAGGAAAACTGAAACTCTTTTATAAAAAGGAGATTCATACAAAAAAAAGTTACTCTTTCAATCTATCTTATTGCTATAACCATTATTTCGGTTTTTTTAAAAATTTTTTGAAATTAGCATTATGGTATGTATTAATTATGAAAACAGTTAAAAATATTTTCCTATTCAATTGTGTGTCCATAAAAAATAAAATATTAAAAATTAGATATTTTGCTTGACTTTTTTATAAAATAAGGTTAATTTGATAAGTGTCAAAAACAATTTTAAAAAATTTTTAAAAAAAGCGAATGTAGCTCAGTTGGTAGAGCACTGGCTTCCCAAGCCAGTTGTCGCGGGTTCGAACCCCGTCAT
Organism: Candidatus Zhuqueibacterota bacterium; assembly: GCA_016783825.1. Taxonomy (GTDB): domain Bacteria; phylum Zhuqueibacterota; class Zhuqueibacteria; order Thermofontimicrobiales; family Thermofontimicrobiaceae; genus Nigeripontimicrobium. The sequence continues at coordinate 7,991 of JADHVV010000039.1, forward strand.
TCGCTCTATTTTTTTTGTGGATGTGATAATAATCACCATAGGAAATAGTACAAGTTATATATTTAATCTATAAATTAATTTGAAAACAGGAGGCGAATGGACAAAATAATTTGCAGCAGCTTTACCATTTAATCACAAAAGAATTAAGTACATTGAGAAACAAAAAAAATTAAGTCAAGAAATAATCTTTAATCCAAATCATTCATAAAACAAAGGAGCAAATTATGAAAGTGTCACGAATTTTATTAATTACACTCGTGCTTTTTTTGAGTTTTGCTTTAACAATTCAGGCGCAAGTATCACAAAATTTTGGACAGAATCAATCAGTTGATTGGTCGAGCCAAACTGTAAAAGCTACGGGAATTGGCAGTCCCAATCCCAATCTTCCACTATCAGCCCAGCGAGCAGGCGCTATCCGCGCTGCTAAATTAGATGCCTGGCGAAATCTCCTAGAGACGGTTAAAGGGGTTTATCTGTCTTCAGAGACCACTGTTCGTAATGCCATGGTTGAGAGCGATTTTATTAAAACCCGCGTTGAAGGCATGCTTAAAAATTTCAGACAAGTTGGCGAGCCTCGATATATGTCAGACGGTACTGCAGAACTTACTGTGGAAATGGCGTTGACCGGTCAGTTGTCAGATGCTTTGCTTCCCGGTCAATTTGGCGGTGGTAATTTTTATACAGGTGGTCAAATGCTATGTCCTGCTTGCGGACGACCATGGCCCCAGGGAAAACCGGTTCCCCCGGGTGTAAATGTACAGCAAGTCGGCGGCTCCACACCGGGCGCATCAAGCGCTGTTTATACGGGACTGGTTGTTGATTGTAAAGGACTCGGTGTACGTCCGGCAATGGCGCCAAAAATTGTGGACGAAAACGGAAACGAAATCTACGGATCAAAATTTGTCAGTCGTAAATGGGCAGTTGAAATTGGCATGGTTGGCTATGATAAAGACGTTAACCGAGCCAGAAGAAACGACCGCGTTACAGCCAATCCACTTGTTGTAAAAGGTGTTAAAACTTCAGGTCAAAATAAAACAGATGTTGTTATTTCTGCGGCAGATGCAGCGGCGATTCATCAAGCAGCAGCTAACCAGAATTTTTTGGATAAATGTAAAGTGATGTTTATCGTTAACTAAAAAGAAAAATCAAGCAGCCGATTACAGGAGTTAAATATGATCAAGAAATATGGTCACAGAAATAGAACAGGTCACAGAAAATCCTTCTTATTTATTTTTTCTGTGGCGTGTTCGTTTCTGTGGACAAATTTTTATTTTGAATTTATCCCCTTTGATCAGTTAGAAAATAAATATTGAATTGAATAAAAATAATAAACGGTAATATTTACAAAATAGTCAATTGACTAAAAGGAGTAAAAAAATGAATAAAAATATTTTTCAAATATTTGGCATGCTTCTTTTTTTGGCTTTAATGCTCAGCTTTATCGGATGTGGCACAAAGCCGATTAAAAAAGAATCAGTATTAGATACGCCTGGAAATCACTTCAATCGAGGCATGGTAGAATTTGACAAGGGCAATTTAAAAGCTGCTTTAGCAGAATTCCAGCGAGCAAAAGCGCTCAACCCGGATTATGCCCAGGCTTTTTCCGGAATGGCTTTAGTTCATGCAAAACAGGGCGATTTCAAAAAGGCTTATGATTTTGCTAATAAAGGGATTGATAAAAACAGCAAATCCATTGATTGTCGAATCATTAAAGGACGCGTAATTACTATTGAGCGCAAGGGCGATGATTGGGTCAAAAAAGCAGCCAAGGAGTTTGATCGTGCCATTAAACTTAATCCCAACAGCAGTAAGGCATGGTATTACCTCGGAATTACATATAAAGAAGGCTTTCAATTCGGCAACTCTGTTGATGCGTTTCGTAAAGTTGTTGCATTAAAGGGCGCATTCTCAACCGAAGCCAATGCAGAGTGGGAATTAGTGCAAAAGATTGAACGCGCTAAACCTGGCAGTAAAATCGGCGCAAAAATTGCATTAATTTCAAAAATTGATCGTGCTGATTTAGCTGTGTTGTTAATGGAAGAATTAAAGTTAATGACACTGCTCGAGAAAAAACGTCCCAAAGTTTATGACACACAATTCCGCGCTCCGGATGATCCGACAAAACTTGATGCCACAAAAGTAACACAAATGGCAGCAGCTACGGATGTTAAAGGTCACTGGGCCGCTAGTTGGATAAAAGATATGATCAAAGCGCAGGTGTCCGGATTGGAACCATACCCTGATCATACTTTCCGACCGGATGAGAATATCACTCGTGCGAATTATGCACAGGTCATGCAAGGCATAATGATCATGGTGACCGGAGACGAAAGCCTGGCAACAAAATATATCGGAGAAAATTCACGATTCCCGGATGTCCCGGGCACGCACTTCGCTTACAACTCAATGGCGTTAATGGTTGATCGCGGTATTATGGCTGCTGATAAAATTAGCGGCGCTTTTGAATTAAATAAAAACATGTCTGGCGCTGATGCGCTGTTGGCGATCAGGGATTTTCAAAATGCCTTAAGAATTACATTTTAAAACTTGAATGAATAAAAAGACCGGTGAAATGCCGGTCTTTTTATCTTTTTAAAAGTTTCAATGTTCGAAACGATAAAATGGATAAGGGATCCGGCTTGCCCCTTTTACATATTAATAATGTTCAACAATTTTTGTTAAGGAAAACGGGTCCGCGCACCCGTTTTTTTATTCTTAATTTAGCTTTCCTAAACCTATTGTAAAAAAAGATAGTGCAAAATGAAAGTAATGATTTTTTTTAATAAAATTTGATACAATTGAAATAAGATTTAGTAAAGCTCTCTTGAAGTTAAAAATTCTTTTTGATAATATAAAATTAAACCGGAGGAATAAATTTTGAAAAACCTTAAATTTATTACTGTCGTATTTCTAGTTTTTGCTGTTTTTACTTGTGTTACATTGCCAGTACAAGCGCAACGCGCTACACAAGTTGTGATGAGTAAAGGCGTGGCAGGTATTTTTAGCAATGATATTGGTTTGGCGCGTGACCAAGCGATTGATGATGCGCTGCGGAAAGCAGTTGAACAGACACTTGGCACGTTTGTCCAATCTTCAACTATAGTGGAAAATAATATGCTGGTTGAAGACAATATTTTGAGTTGGTCAAATGGATACGTTCGCACACATAAAGTGGTCAGGGAAGGAAAGGCAGATGCCCAGACTTACGAAGTAACGGTTCAGGCAGAAGTTGAGATGGCGAATTTAAGAAACGATTGGGATGGCTTGCAAAATCTGTTGAATAAAATGGGCAACCCGCGCGTCATGTTTATGATCGATGAACAAAATATTGGCGATTCGAGAAATCGTTATCAATATCTTTCTATTGACATGAATATCACTGAAAATACACTATTGAATAAATTCATCGAAAACGGGTTTGAATGTGTTGACCCGGCAACTGTTCGGCAAAATTTGCAACAAGACCAGGCTATGGCAGTATTACAGGGCAATACTAAAATGGCAGCAGCGATTGCTAAAAAACTTGGTGCGGAAGTAGTTATTACTGGGAAGACGATTGCAAAAGTCGCCACCGGATTTAATCTCGGCGGGATGAAATCATGCCAGGCAAATATTACCGCGCGTGTCATTAAAGCGGATATTGCAACGATTATTGCAACCGGTACGGCACATTCAGCTTATCCACACATCGACGAAGTTACCGGCGGAACAGAAGCCATCAAAAAAGCAACCAACAAACTTTCCGGCGAACTGATAAATAAAATCACGCAAAAATGGAAAGATGAATTTTACAAATCAACCACTGTAAAAGTGGTCGTTCACGGAATAAAATCTTTCACTCAAGTTAATGATTTCAAAAATACTGTCAAATATCTCATTCGCGGCGTAAAGGATATTTACAACAGAAACATAGCCGGCAGCATGGCTGAATTGGATGTAAAATTGACAGGCAACGCCAATCAGTTGGCAAGAGAATTAGAGAAAAAAGACCTGGATAAGTTTGAAGTCAAAATTCTCGGTTTAACCATGAACAAGATTACGCTTCAGTTAACTGAAAAAATGTAAACCAGCTAACTAAACCTTGAATAATTATCCCATCCCGCTTTTGTGGGAAACTCCCACAGAAATGAAATTTAAATTCTTTTTCTGTGACAGTTCTCCTTCGGCGAATCAATGCGCCAGAAAAGAAGGCGCACCTTCGATCAATAGTAGAAATCTGCCAAAGAAGATTCTATTTCTGTGGGAGATATTAATTTTTTTACTGATGTTTGGATCTGAATTGTTACAGTCTAAATAAGGAGTAAACCATGAAACGTATTCAAACTTTTTCAATAATGATAATTTTATCTTTGGCACTTTTAAATCAATCAACTCTAATGGCCCAAAAAAAGCGAATTGCTGTTTTCGAATTTGATGATAAGACTGATCACAGGGTTCACTGGTGGTCGGGTCAATCGGTTGGTCGCGGTATGTCAGACATGCTGGTAACTGCATTGGTGAAATCCGGAAAATATCAAGTTATGGAACGATCAGCGCTTGATAAAATTATGCAAGAACAAAAATTAGGTATGTCCGGAATGGTCACGCAACAGAGCGCTGCCCAGGTTGGAAAATTATTAGGCGTTCAAGTGGCTATTATTGGGAGTGTAACGGAATTTGGTCACTCCAAAGGCGGCACCGGCGGCAGAATAAAAAATGTAAGAATCGGCATTTCAAAACAATCAGCATCAGTAGCCATTGATGTTCGATTTATTGATGTGAACACCGGTGAAATCCTTCTTGCAGAAAATATTCGCAAACAAAAATCTAAATCGGGGCTCTCTTTAGGCACTCCTAAATTCAGTTTCAATAATAAAAATAAATTTGATCAATCCATTGTCGGAAAAGCAACGAGAGAAGCTGTTGAAGGTATTTTGAAATTGCTGGATAAACAAAGCATCGCTCCTGCGAAGTTTGAGGGGAAAGTCATTAAGGTTTCAGGCGGTCAGGTTTACATCAACCGCGGCGCCAAAGCAGGAGTAAATAATGGCGATGTGTTTGTTATCTATGCCAAGGGCGAAGAATTGATCGATCCGGATACCGGGCTTTCACTTGGATCCGAGGATACAAAAATTGGCAAAATAAAAGTCACCAATAATGGCGTTGGTGAGGGCAAGGCTTCGATATGTGTTGTTATTCAAGGTTCCGGATTTGAGAGAGGGAATTTGGTTAGGAAGAAGTGATATATATTTTTATATACTTGTTATGGATTAAAATGTAACATTCGATCAATCAGGTAAGAGTAATTGTACCTGATAAGTAGCAGTTGCAGTAGCAGTGGTTTCTGTGCTATGTTTATTGTGGAACTACTGCAACTTTGTCAAAAACCATGAAAGTTGTGTCAGAAAAATCAGTCAAGCAATGTTATAAACTACACCTTAACAAGAATATTTAAATTGTCTATTTTGAATTATTTTCAGACGAGGAACAAACTATGGGTACAGCAAAAGCGTATGAAAAAATTATTGATTTTATTGCTGCCGGTACAACTCCGGATGATGTGATCGACTATCAACCTTCAAACGCTATAAAACAGCGTGTGGAAGAATTGATTTATTACGAAAAAGTAGCGGTCTTTCAACTGAAGAAAAATTCGAATTAGATCATTATATGCAATTAGAGCATATTATGAGACTGGCAAAAGCACGCGCCCGTAAGTATATTGCCCATGAGTAGATATATCAGTAATAATCTTCGGGAGTTAGTTGCTTTACGGGCTTCATTTCACTATTAAAACAAATGAATTTAATTTTATTAAGAAAGGTGTAAATCGAATCATGTCAATTGATAAATATCAATTAGCAGAAAAAACATTAGTACGTTATGAAAAATTGTATGGTCCGAATTTTCGTAAAGTATTTTCTGTGGCTAATGGATATATTTCAAGAGAATTAACCGATGGAATGGTTGCTGGAATTCCCCAAAAAACGTTGTTGAAGCAAAAAGAGCTTTGGGTTGTTCCCATTGTTTTGACAAAAAAGGCTGGTGGGTATGGTGAAATTGGTGCGATTCTTATTGACGATTTATCCCATGCAATAGTAGGTGCATCTGCCAAGGAAGAAGTTTTGCAAAAAGCTGAGTTACTTTTCAATGAAAAAGCCAAAGCTGCATAGACAAGAGACAAGCTATTCATGTATGGTCGCGTGTCTTAACATGGTACTTGATTTTTATGGCATTGAAGAAGATGAAAGTAGCCTCCGAAAAAAATCAAAAACAAAGTTCTATGGCACACATCCAATTAATATTGTTGAATGTGCTAAATCGTTTGGATTTGAAGCTTATGTGAATTCCTTTGATTTTAATAAACTTCAGGTACTGTTACGTCAGAATTTACCAGTGATTACAAATATTATTAAACATGATGGTGATGAATTTTACATTCATTCGGTTGTCGTGTATCGAATAGAAAGAAACAGCATTTACCTTTTAGATCCAGAGGATGGCGAAATAAAAACCAGTTGTAAAAAGTTTGAAACACTCTGGGGACAAAATGATTATATTGGAATAGTAATTTCAAAAAAGGATAAATAGGGCATAAATCTTACCCAATAATGTTTTAAAAAATAATACTAAGCCGATCCAAGACTAATTCAAGCCACAGGAGGCAGCAATATGAACAAAAAAAACATCACCATTGTTGTTTTGATTGTGATATTCACGTCAATGTTTTTAGGATTTTCCCAAACAAGAAACAAGTCAATCGGCAGGATCAACTTTATTCTGGGTGACAAACAGGATATAAGAGTGCATCACCCCGGTTTTAGAAACTGGTTAGGCGCCCGGTTATATTCTCCTGTCTATGATGGTGATCGATTAAAAACTTTGAGCGAATCCCGTTGTGAAATAAAAATGAACCAAAAGGGAGTCATTCGTATCGGCGAAAATGCTGATTTTACTTTGAAGCCGGCAGCACCTGGTAGAAAAAGCAGTTCAGTATTGAGAAAAGGGCGGCTCTGGGCAAGTATCAAAGGACTCTTTAATAGAAGAAGATTTCAAATACGTACGCCGACTGCTGTCTGTTCAGTTCGGGGAACGATCTATCGCATTGATGCGGATTCATCAACAAAAGTGCTTGTTTACGATGGCTCAGTTGACGTTGGTCCGTTATCCTTTGCTGATGATGATTCAACCAAACAACAGCATCAACAACAACAACAGTCGCTTTTGCGAAAACCCACACAAGTACCCGGACCTACTCAAGTCCCGGGACCTTTTGAAGTTTCACTTGAAGATTGGGTAAGAATTGTCGCCGGTCAGCAGATTGAAGTGAGAGCCGACGGAAAATATTACAAATCAAAAATAAATAATAATGTTGACGCTGAGGACGAATGGGTAAAATGGAATAAATCCAGGGACAGAGTTGAGTAAATTTTAAATGAGTTATCAAGTTTGTATGCGCCGAAAATGGAATTTCTGATTTGAAAAGCAATACAAAAAATAGTTGAACTTTTGAAAAGCAATCTAATTAAAAAATTTTATAGATTGCTTTTTCTGTTTTGAAATAATTTAATTTTTTGTTTGAAAAAAACGATTGAAATTATTATATTACGAGTCGGAAAAATGGAACAATTAAAAAAATTGACTCGCTTCTAACCCTAATTATTCTGGAATTGTTATATTAGAAGGTATAACTCACTTTATAATAATTAATTGAAATCATATTGCTTTTAAAACTCAGTTTAAAAATTATTGGCAGAATAATTAAATCATAAAAAATCAATCATTCTGCCATATAATTATTCGGCCAAAAAATATTCCTTTGAATTATTCAGTCTAAAATTGGTGTTTGCATCTAAAAAGTTAATTTCTCCGCCAGTTGGCGAATGGACAAAAAATCAAAATGACAGAAAAATGAATGACATAAAAATGGTTTATTTTTTTGTCCTTCATTTTTCTGTCATAAGAATTCCGGCTTGTCCGGTTTAGGATAATTAAAAATCATGAAGCAGAAACCAATCAGCCTCAAAGGCATCTGGGAAAATAAAGGATTTGAAAAAATTAAAGACCTCGAAAAAGATTTGAAAGTAGTCAGAAAAGAATTGAATGATGCCATTCTTAAAAAGGAGTTCTAAACTTGCACTATTTATTAGACGCTGTAAAATACTAAACCAAAGAGGAAAACATGGCAAATAAAAACCCCTTTAATGCCCGCATGAAATTCACAACCGAAACAGGTGAAGTAAATTATTACAGTCTTTCAAAGCTGGAACAAGACGGGATCGGCAAAGTCTCCCGATTACCTTTCTCTATTAAAATTGTTTTAGAATCACTATTGCGGAACTGCGATGATTACGTAGTCACCAAAGATCATGTCGCTGCATTAGCTTCCTGGCAGGCAACGTCGCCAAAGAAGTCTGAAATTCCTTATAAACCAGCCCGGGTAATCATGCAGGATTTTACCGGTGTGCCGGCAGTGGTTGACCTGGCAGCTCTGCGCTCGGCAATGGCAAGAGCAGGCGGAGATCCAAAAAAAATCAACCCGATAGTACCGGTTGATCTCGTGATTGACCATTCTGTACAGGTCGATGAATTTGGTCATCCCAGCGCTTTGCGAAAAAATATTGAGCTGGAGTTTGAAAGAAATCAGGAACGCTATGAATTCCTGCATTGGGGACAACAGGCGTTTGATAACTTTACAGTTGTCCCTCCTGCCAGCGGCATCATTCACCAGGTGAATTTGGAATACCTGGGCAAAGTGGTGCAGACAAAAAAGGAAAATGGAGAGACTGTTGCTTTCCCGGATACAGTGGTGGGAACTGACAGCCACACACCGATGATCAACGGACTGGGTGTTGTCGGTTGGGGAGTTGGCGGTATTGAAGCAGAAGCTGTAATGCTCGGTCAGCCCATCTATATGTTGATCCCGGAAGTTATCGGCTTCAAACTTAAAGGAGAATTACAGCCGGGCGTTACGGCAACAGATCTAACATTAACCATTGTTCAGAAACTTCGTGAAAAAGGTGTCGTGGGCAAGTTTGTTGAGTATTTTGGACCTGGAATCAGCAGTATGAGTTTACCGGACCGGGCGATGATTTCAAACATGGCGCCGGAATACGGGGCAACAATCGGCTTTTTTCCGGTTGATGAAGAGAGTCTCCGCTATATGCGTCTCACTGGAAGACCGGATTCTCTAATTTCATTAGTTGAAAAATATACCAAAGAACAGGATTTGTTCCGCACAAATGATACGCCTAACCCGGAATTTACCGACACATTAGAGCTGGATCTAAGTGATGTGGTGCCGAGTATTGCCGGACCAAAAAGACCCCAGGATCGGATTGAATTATCAAACGCAAAAGAAGCGTTTTCAGAATCTTTACAGGCGCCGGTTGAAAAACGTGGTTTTGCTTTGTCAGGTGACAGCCTGAGCAGCAAAGCGCCGGTCGCCATTAAAAATAAAAAAGATGAATTGAAACATGGTTCCGTAACAATCGCTTCCATCACCAGTTGCACTAACACGAGTAATCCTTCTGTTTTGTTAGGCGCTGGGATCGTTGCTAAAAAAGCAGTTGAGTTGGGATTAGAAGTTAAACCTTTTGTAAAAACCAGCTTGGCGCCAGGATCTCGTGTGGTAACCAAATATCTCGATGAAGCAGGCTTGACACCTTATTTGGAAAAGTTAGGATTTCATACTGTAGGTTATGGTTGTATGACGTGTATTGGTAACAGCGGACCGTTGCCGGAACCGGTTGTTGAAGCCATAACGACCGGTGATCTCGTTGTTGTCGGTGTGGTTAGCGGCAACAGAAATTTTGAAGGACGGATTCATCAATATGTAAAAGCAAATTATTTAGCCTCTCCCCCGCTCGTTGTTGCTTATGCACTGGCTGGCACCATGGATTTGGATTTGACAACCGAAGCTATCGGCACAGGCAAAGGTGGCAAAGCGGTTTATCTCAAAGATATTTGGCCCACAAAAGAAGAAATTGATGCCGTGATCGATAAAGCTTTTAACGCTGAAGTTTTCAAAGAAATCTATACCGGCATCGAAAAGAGTAATGAAAAGTGGAATGCGATACCTTCTGCGCAAAGTGATATTTACGAATGGGATCCCGAGTCAACGTATATTCAGGAACCGCCTTTCTTTCTCAATTTTTCTCCCGAAATTCAGCCCATTGAACCAATTGAAAACCTAAAGGTTCTGGTAAAGGTTGGGGATTCCATCACGACCGACCATATTTCCCCGGCGAGTGTTATTAGTAAAGATAGCCCGGCGGGACAATTTCTCATTGAAAAGGGCATCGAACAAAAAGATTTTAACAGCTATGGCTCGAGACGTGGAAATGATCGGGTGATGACACGAGGAACTTTTGCCAATATTCGTTTGAAAAACCAAATGGCTCCCGGCACTGAAGGAGGCTGGACAACTCATCTGCCAACAAACGAAGTTTTGTCCATGTATGAAGCTTCGCAGAAATACCTGGCTGACGATACGTCGCTGATGGTGTTAGCGGGCAAAGAATATGGCACTGGCTCCAGCCGTGATTGGGCAGCCAAAGGAACGCTGCTACTTGGCATAAAAACTGTTTTGGCTGAAAGCTTCGAAAGAATTCATCGCAGCAACCTGGTTGGCATGGGCGTACTGCCGCTTCAGTTCAAAGAAGGGGATAGCTTTGCTTCCCTGGGATTGACCGGTCAGGAAACGTTAACCATTCATATCGATGACAATCTCAAACCAGGGCAGGATGTTCAGGTAGATATTGTTGATGGTGCAAATAAAAAATCAATTACCGTTACTTGCCGTCTCGATACGCCAGTGGAGATTGATTATTACCGTAATGGTGGTATTTTGCATACGGTGTTGAGGAATTTTATGAAATAAGTCGTTGAATAACGATGCTGAAATTGTGAAACCAAATCGTATCAGCCAGAAATGGTTGATACGATTTTTTTGTTGACATTATGTTAAAGGTATTGTATATTTTATTAAATCGTGGATTTAAGATATTTCTAAAATTGAGGAGTTTGAAAAATTGTGAATATTTGATTTTCTCGTCATGCAAAAAGAAGGATGAAGCTTTATAATATTTCAGAAACAACTGTTATAGAAATTCTGAAGAATGCAAGAATGGCTCCGAATTGTAAACAATAAAAAATTATAAATGTACAAAATTTTAAATTACCATTAAAAATTGTACTCGAAACCGAAGATAAAAATATCACTATTATTACAGCATACCTATTAAAAAAAAGGTGAAGATATGAGAGTATTTTATGATAACGAAGTCGATGCTCTTTATTTAGAGATTAGCAAAGAAAAACCGGAAGGAGTTACGGAAATATCAGACGGTATAAATTTGGACGTTACCGAAAGTAAGAAATTAGTTGGCATAGAAATCCTTGATGCTTCAAAAAAATTTGATATTCAAACTTTTTTATCATACAACCTGGAATTAAATAAAAACATACTTTTACGGAAAACTGCATAATTATTTTAAAAATTTATGACTGGTAAAAAAAATTTGTAGTATGTATCAATGATTCTGATCCAGACCTGTAATTGCGAAAAATCTACCAGGTTTTTTCAGACATGCCCGCTGAACAAGATAATTATATCAGAATTATTGACGAATCCAGTGAGGACTACTTATACCCAAAAAGTCATTTTGTGTTTATTGAAGTGCCGGATGAAGCAGAACATGTTTTAGCTGTAGCTTCTTGAAATATGAAAATAGGTGTAAATCCGAGAATTAGGGATACAAAACCGAAACAGGATCTCTTGGTAATTAGAAATTCCTTCAATATTATAAGATAACGATTGATCGAATTTGTCAAGAAAAATCTCAATTCCAAGGGGTTGCTTCAACACAGGGAAAATTAAATTATCACAAGAAATTTTATTAAATGCAAGAGTTATAGCAAAAGGCAGGCGCATCCGTAATTTACAGCATTTGCTTGATAAACATGGAGGAATTGCATCTAAATGGGTGAAAAAGAGCAGCGCTCCCTTTGAAATAGAAGGAGATTTATATGAATATCATTGGTATAAACATCACGGAATTGGTCGTTTTGAAATAAAATTAAAGAAGGTGAAACAACTATGATTGTAAAATTGAAAAAGAAAAATAAGAATTATCCGGACTTAACAATAGCGCAACCTTATGTGGTAATAGGAATTGAAGCAGATGACTTTCGGATAATAAACAACTATGGGCGACCTTATCTTTATCCTCATGATATATTTAAAATTGAGGATGAACATGAACCCAGCGATTGGGTTAACGAATTTGGTGAAGACGGCGAAAGATATGCATATCATCCATTGTTGAACAGAGCCGGTTTCTTTGAAGATTTTTTCAACGGTGATGAAAATGCTGTCGCAGAGTTTTGGAGAGTTCTGAATCAACAGCTTGCAATTGCCGGATAAAAGTGGTTGAATGCAAACTTACCAGAATACTGGTATTTTCAAAGATTCACAACTATTCAAAGCGTAATACCATTTTTGAACTGCATTTAGTGAAAAAATGGATTGCATCTGTGCCCGGATACGCTATGCTTTGAAAGCTAATAATCTACTTCCCCGTCTTATGCGCTAATTGAATCAATATAATTCCTCCAATAATAGCCATCAATCCAATTGCTATTTTCAAGTCAATTTTTTGAGTGCCATTGATCAACCCGATGGCTGTCCCAGTAATTGGAGCCAGCGCAAATGCAACTGCTAAAGTTACGCCAAGATTCTCCGAAGTTGAAAGCGCGGCATAAAAACTCCACATCCCTAAGCTGCCGGCAATTATACCGCCGCCAATCAAAATCATCAACCAGGCTTTGAAATCAGCCGGGTTAGAAATATTTTTCCAGGCGGGCAGGGAAATCATTCCTAAAATAATTAATGCAACAAATGTTCTTACTGTGATTCCGACAATTGGCGGCATTTTCATTGATTGCAAACCAGCTTTTTCAAAATATCCTCCTAATCCCCATGCAACACCGGCAAGCATAGCGTATAAAATATATATTTTCATTTAAGGCACTCCAAGTTGAAAAAATAAGTTCATCAGAATATATTTTTTTTTAGTTGAGTAAAATATAAGGGTTCAACAAATTAAAGTCAATAAAAAGTGTTTGCATCACCGCCCTGGGTACGGGTAGAGCGGGATTCTTCTCAATTAACAACGGGAGTAATTCTGAAAATGCGATTCATGCCTCCACTATTGGCAGTGGTCGTGCTGGGTACTTTTTTATTGATAATGCCAGCAACAACTATCCGGCGCTTGAAGGTATAACCAATGGCGGTGGTATTGGGATAAAAGGCTACTCGAGTGGCGCTGGCGGAGCTGGCAACTTCACCATAAATAACGCCGGCAATTCAGCGCCCGCTCTTTCCGTAATTACAAACGGCTCTGGTCCGGCGATAGAAGCCGGCACAGAAGGCGATGGTAGTGCGGTGGTTGGTTTAACCACGGGAGCAGGTAAAGCAGGTGAATTCGCTATCGATAATGGCAGTAATAATCAACCTGTCATATCAGCAAGCACTATTGGTACTGGTCAGGCTGGTGTATTTACCATAAACAATCCCGGTAATTCGCAGGCGGCTCTCTATGTCAGCACCGACGGTTCTGGCCCGGCGATCAACTCTGACGGACTTTTGAAAACCAATAGTTTTAGACTTTCCGATTCTCCGACTGCGGGATATGTGTTGACTTCGGATGCTAATGGACTTGGCACCTGGCAAGCAGCAGCCAGTGGCGGCTTAACGCTGCCTTACTCAGATTCCTATTCCGGTAATTCAGCTGCGTTTGTGATCACAGCTACAGGTCCCGAAAGAGCAGGAATCTTTCAAATAAACAATCCTTCCAACGAACAGACAGCCCTGGAAGTCAACACAAATGGTTTAAGTACGGCTGGAATTTTTGGGATTGACAATGTTAGTAATACTGCTCCAGCATTGAACGTCGCTACCAATGGCTCCGGACCTGGGATAGAAGCGAATACCGATGGCAGTGGTAATGCAATTGTGGGTGTAACCACAGGTGCTGGCAAAGCCGGAGAATTTAATATCGACAATTCGGGTAGCAACAGTCATGCCCTTTATGGATCAACAAACGGCAGTGGTGATGCGTTACACGGCTCGACAAGCGGTAGCGGTAATGCTGTACAGGGTAACACCAGTGGCACAGGCAATGCCGGCTACTTTTCCATTAACAATTCCGGCAATAGCAATAATGCCATTGTGGGCGTAACAAATGGAAGTGGAAATGCAGTATCCGGTTATAATAACGGTACTGGCAGCGCTGCTAATTTTTACATTGGCAGTTCCGGAAATGGCGAGAATGCCTTAAACGTTTATACTGGTGGCACCGGCAGCGCAGGTTATTTTGAAGTTGGCAATAGTGCTGCTCATGAACCGGTGATCGTAGCCGGTACAGGTGGTCTGGGATCGGCTGGCGCCTTTTCCATCGACAATACAGGAAATTCCAGCCCCGCTCTTTCTGCCTCAACCAATGGTACCGGACCGGCAATTGAGTCAAACGGTCTGCTGAAAACATCCGGCTTTCAATTGACCTCAGCGCCGAGTGATGGGTACGTGCTTACTTCTGATGCTTCGGGTGTGGGTACGTGGCAGGCTTCCTCCGGTGGCAGTGATAGTGACTGGACAATTTCCGGTGATGATATGTATTCCGGAGTTTCTGGCAACGTCGGCATTGGTACTGTCATCCCTGCCGAAAAACTCGATGTGGCTGGCGCTGCAAAAATGACTGGCTTTCAAATGCCAACCGCTGCAGCAGACGGCTACGTTCTGACAACCGATGCCAGTGGAATTGGTACCTGGCAGGAAGTTAGTGAAGGATTTTCACTGCCTTTCTCTGACTCCTATTCCGGCAGTTCGGATGCGTTTTCTGTTACCACAACAGGTACGGGCAAGGCAGGTGAATTTATAATAGATAATACAAACAGTTCGACAGAAGCAATATACGCTAGCACTAATGGCTATGGTACAGCTGTATATTGTTTAAATACAGGTTTAGGAGAAGTAATTTACGGTGGATTATTTGAACTTCAAAACACAAGTAGTGGCGGCGCTGCACTAAAAGCAAGCACCAATAGCGATGGATCCGCCGGTTATTTTGAAATTAATAATGGCAGTGGTTCCGGGAATGCTCTTCATGTTACCACAAATGGCACTGGTAATGCTCTATTCAGTCGTACAACTGGAAGTGGTCATGCTGGCTCTTTTTTAATTAATAACATTAGTAATTCCAATCCTGCACTCTACGCAGTGACAAATGGTTCCGGGCCAGCAATCAAATCCGATGGACTCCTGGAAACCAGTTGATTTAAATTAACCGTTTCCCCATCCGCTGGGCACGTATTAACTTCAGATGCGAATGGTGTTGGCACCTGGCAGCCGGCAGGTACAGGCGCTGATGCTGATTGGACGATTTCAGGTGATGACATGTACTCAGCAGTCTCTGGCAACGTAGGTATCGGGACGACAACACCAAATTCGGCTTTTAAGCTTCATATCAGAGATGATGTCAATCATGCTGGTATTTATCTTGATAAAAATGGTGAAGCAGGGGCAATCAGGAAAGCCGACGATGCGCTGTTGATAAACGCATCAATGACAACCACTCCCCGTGCAATACATTTTAACAAACATGGAACTGTTGATGCGACCACAATGACAATAGACCCAAACGGTAACGTCGGTATTGGGACGACGACTCCAAGCAACCCTCTGGAGATGGCTAGCGGAGCCCATGTTACCACAGGCGGAGTTTGGACCAACGCATCTTCGAGGGATTACAAGGAAAACATCCGCGACCTTACTGGAGAAGAGGCAATGTCTGCACTGCATGATTTGAAGCCATCACGGTACAATTATAAGGTAGATAAGGAAGAGGATTATGTTGGCTTTATAGCTGAAGATGTTCCCGATTTGGTAGCAAACAAAGACCGAAAGGGTCTTAGTTCAATGGATATCGTGGCTGTACTTACGAAGGTTGTGCAAGAACAGCAAAAAAGGATAGAAGAGCTTGAAGCAAAAATAAACAAATAGCTTTTCAAAAATAAACATAGATTCATTAAACTATAGTGTTGAATTTGATTATCCAAAACTTAAATAAGGAGAAGAACAATGAAAAAGAAAGTTCTTCATCCGGTGCGCTTTTGCTTGCACAAGAAAAAGACATTTACACAGCAGGCTTGGTATTTTATTGTGCTATCCCTGTTATTTCTGCTATTGCCTATTACGGATGTTCAGGCACAGGTGTCGCTCGATCTCGACCCCGGTTTAAAACTGGAGATGGAAGGAGCGCTTGTCCTGGAACTTGAAGGCGACTGGATAAATAACGGCAGTTTTTTGGCTGGTGACGGCACAGTAATTTTTAATGGTACTGAGATCCAGACCATTACCAATGCAGCGGGTGAAACGTTTAACAAACTTTTTGTAAATAAATCGAGTGGTGTTGTCCAGCTCAACAACAACATTACCATCATTGGGGAGCTTGCCTTAAACAGCGGCGATCTCGACCTCAATGGTCAGACTATCTTCCTGGAAGATGGCGCTGTGTTGATTGAAACACCGGGCAACACGATAATCGGCGAGTCCGGTTATATCGTGGCAACGCAAATTCTGGGCGCGCCCAGCAGCGTCGATGTGGGCGGTTTAGGATTTGTTTTAACTTCCACTGAGAATCTCGGCAGCACCGATGTCAATGTTGGACATGATGCGCAATCTGCCAATGGTCACCAAGGCATCCTGCGATATTGCGACGTAACGCCCACCAACAACAGCGGACTCGATGCTACGATCGTGTTACATTATGACGACTCCGAACTGAACGGTAACACCGAGTCGTTGCTTGAGTTATACCGCTCTACTGACGGTGGAGTTACCTGGACTGCCGAGGGCGGAACCGTTGATACAGAAAATAACACCATCACACTTAGCGGAGTCGATGCGTTGTCGCGCTGGACCGTTAGTAGTCAACCGTTGGTACAGCAACCTTATGTTACTGTTGAGCTCCGTGACAGCAATGATGAGCTTCTGCAAAACTCTGGCGCTGCGATTCTGTATCAACCCAAAAGCTCCGGCGCCTATATCAACTTTGGTGATGGCGTACTGGACGCAAACGGCATAGAAATTGCGGACATTGCAGAGGGTACGCACCGCTTCCGTCTTAGCTATCAAGGAGCGACGCAAACCATTCAGCAAAATGTCACTGCCGGTTCGGTTGTTACATTCCAAACCACCCTGACAGTGGTTGAGTTGCGCGACAGTAACAACAACTTGATTCAAAATTCCGGCGCCACTATTACCTGGCAATCCGGTAGTTCCGGCTCGTATGTTAACTTTGGTGACGGTAATCTGGATGGTGATGGCACGGAAAAGCTGGAAGTCCTGCTGCTGACGCACAGTTTCCGCCTGTCCTATCCCGGCGCCACCCAGACGAAACAGCAAAATGTCAGCAGCGATTCGGTAGTTGTATTTCAGACTGTGCTGGCTATAGTTGAGTTGCGGGATAGCGGTGGTGATCTGATCGAGAATTCAGAAGCAATTATTAAGTGGCAGCCCGGCAGCTCCGGTCGCTACGTTGACTTTGGCGATGGTACGCTGGATGCAGACGGCAGCGAAGAAGTCGAAGTAATGGGGCTGACCCACCGTTTCCGCCTGACTTATCAGGGTAAAACACTGACCAAGCAACAGAATGTCGATGTGGATCCGGTTGTGGTGTTTACATCTGCGAATGGTACATTATCAAAACGGAGCTTCTCAAAGGACCTCTCAATTTATGAGGGGGAAGGTGTTCCAGGTTTTTTTGCATTTCATGCGAACTATCCTAATCCATTCAATCCAAAAACCACGATTCGCTTTGATTTGCCTGAAGAAGTAAACGTCAAACTTGAAATCTACAATATGTTCGGTCAAAAAGTACGTACATTATTCAATAGTACAATACAAGCCGGATATTATAATGCCCAGTGGGATGCGACCAATGACTATGGTCAGGTGGTCGTAAGCGGTGTTTACATCTGCAGAATTCATGCAGGTAGTTTTGTTGATGCAAAAAGGCTGATCTTTGTGAAATAATCGATGTAATGACCAGCCGTGTGATAATCAGAAAGCCACAGGGCAAAAAACCTGTGGCTTTCTTTTATAAAATAAAAGATCAATCGTAGTAAGCCGGCTATTGAATCAGGCACTAAATTAACATCAGCAAACATGCTGAAATTATATTCAGTACATAGAGGATCGAAACATTTGAGTTTTATTTGATTGGAAATCCATTGAACAAAAAAATCACATGGAGTATTGGATAAATTGAATGTGGACACAAAAATCCAGTACTTCGTTGCTCATTTCCTTCTACGACTAATGTTTTTAAATAAAGGAGAGTCAAAATGAAATCCGGAACAAGTTTATTCCTGGTATCTCTTCATATTTTAATTATTACCTTGCTGTCAAATCAACAAATATTTGCTCAAGTAAACAATTTGAATTTAACTCTCAGTAATGGCAAAAAAATCGCTCAAGGTTCTATTGAAAAATTGGTTGGAGATTCAACTAAAATTTCCAGTTTGGGACCAACCCAATGGATCAAGGTTGATTCGCTGATTGAAATTAAACTAGTTAAGAAATCAAAATTTTGGAAAAGAGCAGGGATAGGTTTTTCTATCGGCGGTGCATTTGGCGGTGCTATTGCCAGCGTTACTTATGAAAAACCTGCTCCAACTCCTGGTTCTTTTAATATCGAATCTAAAGGGCTTAATACCTTTGGTGGTGTAATATTTGGTAGTTTTACCGGAACTTTAGTTGGTGGAATTATTGGTGCATCATCAGGTAAAGATAAAGTTTATGATCTCTCTCAAAAAAATCTTGAACAAAAATTAGAAATAATACAATCCATTATAGCAAAGAAAACTAAAGATCGAAAAAAATTATAAAACGTAGATTGTGAATTTAAACTTTGCAAGTCTAAAAGATTAACTGGATTTAATTTATCATTTACTCCGGACAGCCTTTGGATTATTGATCTGCCAGGCGCCACAAGTGTGAATTTCTATTTATCACTACCTGTTAGTTATAATTTTAATAATCGTGTCTCAATAGTAATAAGACCAACTTTTGGGCGGGAATATACCAGGATGAGCACCACTGATAATGATGATCCTGAAGAAAGTTATAGCAAATCAAAATACTTTAGCGGCAGGGGGATTTCATTAGGCTTAAAAATAACCTATAAAAAACCGGACAAATTCTTTTACCCTGAAGTTACATTTATTACTTATGATAAAGGAAAACATTATATTCCCTTTGTGGGGATTGCGGTTGGTCTGTAGTTTATATTGTTGAAATGTGTTGGGGAATATTGAAGTTTTAAAGTTCAGTTCGATATTCGAAATTCATTATTCGACATTAAAATTAACAAGTGACAACAAATTTGAAAGCAATTATAATCTTGATAGCGGTGTTGAAACGGAAACAGGCACATGGTCAACATCCGAAAATGTACTGACAATAGCGTTTGACCCTGGTGGAAGCGAAACATTTGAGTTTTCCCTGGATGGAGATCAATATAATCCTGATGTTTTTCCTGTCGACCCACTTGTTGGAACAGATGAAGATTTTCGTATTATTTTAGAAGCCGCTCATGACGCAGGGCACTTTAATATGCCTTACCTTAATGTCACAATCTGGGAT
>JADHVV010000218.1 GCA_016783825.1 Candidatus Zhuqueibacterota bacterium
GGAAAAGTTGAAGAAGAATTTGGCGCGGTTACTTTGAATGTTTCGCAGGTGAGGTTTTTGTAGTGAATCGTAAACAGTAATAGGTCATAGAAATAGAACAGTCCACAAAAATTTTTCTGATATTATTTTTTCCTTTTTATTATAACTCCCCAACATGCACCAGGATATTAAATAAGACATTCAGTATAAAATAATAAAATACCGTAATTTTCTCTTGACATTTATGTAAATATTTTTATATTTTAAATATACTCGCCGTAACAATTTATTAGTTGTAATTTTCCTACAAATTATTCGAATTTTAAGATATTCATTAATTATTAAAGAGGATTCAGATGAAAAATCAAAAAAAATTAATTTGTGTCTTTTTAACTCTGTTGTACTTCTTAATTTCTTCAAACTTACTTTCTAACGAAAAACATAATGTTACAATTACCCAATTCGAAGTGAATAAGCTACCACAATTCAGTCTTTATGTTTCAGTAACTGATGAACTGGGAAAGCCAGTAAAATTGAACGACCAAACACTTTCACTTGAAGAAAATCTGGTAACTTTATTTGAGGATGGTCAATCGGTTACGATCAATGAAATACAACCGGTGCTCGAATTGGAAGAATCTGAATTGTCAAAATTTTATATTGCGCTTGTTTTAGATAATAGCGCTTCAATGGCACCTTTTATAGAGGATGCTAATAAAGCCGCAGATCTCTTTATTGATCAAATGAGAGATAAAGATAAAATTGCTATTGTTGAGTTTGATCCTAAACAAAACCCTTTTAGAGCAAAAGTTGTTCAGAGTTTTACAAATATTAAATATGTCCTTAAAAAGCATACTAAACTCACACACCTAACGCAAAGGACTTTTCTTTATGATGCAACCTATCTTGCATGTAATGTGCTCGTAGAAGAGAAAACACTTGGGCGAAAAGCTGTGGTTGTATTATCAGATGGAGCTGATATTGGCAGCAAGACTAATTATAATGAGGTAATAGAATTTGCTCAACTATCGGATATCCCTATTTATACAATAGATTTTAATAGAGAAGGAAGAAATAGGAATTTAAAGGGTCTTTCAGAAAAAACAAACGGAAAATATTTTCGTGCCACTAAAGCTTATGAGTTGGCACAATTATATGACGCTATTTTGGAGCAGTTAAAAGGGCAATATCGAATCACCTACACAACCGGAAATGAAGATTGGGCTAAACCAGTCCGAAACTTGCGAGTGGATATTAGCCTTGAAAATAATATTTTTAGCGCCCAACGAGATTATGCGCCTGATGTTGCTCATCTTCAATATTTAGCGCTTCGCTACAAAGAAGCGGTTGACAAAGTATCGTCGGATGATTATTTAAATTATCTTAATACTTATTCTAACAGTGAATGGAGCGATGATATTCAGTTCAGGCTTGGCGTACACTATGAACAGCGTGGTTTTATTGATAAAGCTAATGAAATTTACGATTATCTCATTTCAATGCCGCAAACCGAGTGGAAAGATGAGGTGCTTTTTCGTAAAGGAAAAATTTATGAAAATTCAGGAGATTATGCCAACGCAATAGAAACGTATAAGAATGTGGCAAATAATTATCCAAATGCTAAAGATGCTCCCAATGCTTTATTGGGTATGGCACGCTCTTACAGGCAATCTTATGATATGGTCAACGCTGAGCTGACTTATTCCAGAATTAAGGATGATTATTCAGGAAGCGAAGTAACTGATGAAGCGTTGTTAGAATTGAGTGATTTGAAAATTAAACAAAGAAAAACTGCTGAAGCAAAAGACTACTTGTTGGAAATTGTAAATAATTACAAAGAAAGCAATTCAACCTCGCAAGCATATTTTAATTTAGCCTCACTGGCAGAGGAGCAAGGAAATTTGGGAGAAGCAATTGTTTACTGTGATAAAGCAGCTCAATCAGGTGATAATGCGACAATTGTTTCAAGGTCACTTTCAAAAAAGGGTGATCTGTTGTTTAATATTGGTGATTTTAATTCTGCTATTGAAAGTTACGAAATAGTTGTCAGCCAATATGAGACAAGTGGGTACAAAGATGAGGCTTTATTAGGGCTGTCAAAAAGTCACCGTGGGCAAACAAATTATTCAGAGATGCGCAATTGTTTTGATCAAATCAAAGAGATGAAATCGTTAAATCAAGATGTTAGTTTTAATTTGGATGAAGTAAGCGATATCACACAAGTAATTGCTCCTAATAGTGTGAAAAAGGTAACAAATTTAACGGGCGCTGCATTGGAAACAATTCCCAATAATGAAATAACATATCCTCTTGAAGTTTCCATTAAACAAGTACCTAAACCAGACCATGTACGCAATCTTTCTATCGCTGGTGATATTTTTGATTTTAACGCCAACACAAATACATTTTCTAAACCTGTCAGAATCTCTTTGCCATACGATACCAGTTGGATTGATACTACGGACAAAAGATTAGAAAATTTTAAATTATATACTTATGAGAACTCAAAGTGGGAATTAATTCCCGAGTGCAGGGCTGATACAAACCAGAAAGTAATTTATGCTGATGTAACAAGTTTAAGTTTAAAAACAATCATGTTTCAGCCTCCCCTGGTCATTCGATTTGATGATATTTTATTTGAATTTGGCAAGGCTGAGGTAACCGATGCTTCAAAATTGAAAGTTGACACAATCGCAACAATTTTAAAAACAAAGGATAAGATCAGGTTGGAAGTTCAGGGGCATACTGACGATATTGGAACAGATGAAAATAATTTGGATTTATCACAAAAACGGGCTAAGTCCATTGCGAATTATTTAATTACATGTGGAGTTGATTCTGCGAGGATTATTCCACAGGGATATGGCGAAAAATTTCCCATTGCAAGCAATGACTCGGATGATGGAAGGGCGCTTAACCGTCGCACCGAGTTTGTCATTATCAGCAAGGGTGAAAATGATTTAATAGATGCTCAACAGAGACAATTAGGTACAAAATATACAATCCAATTGGGAGAAGGCTATAAAATTTTATCACGGGCAACTGAATGGAGTGAAATATTAAAAAAAGAAGGATTTGGTGTTCATATTCATCACGTTTTAGATTCTGAACCACCAGTTTATCAACTCTGGTGTGGTTATTTCGATAATAAAGAAGAAGCAATAATATTTGCTGAAAAAATTGTTTCCCAGTTTGTTAATTTAAAATATGAAATAATAGTCAGGTGAAACTATGAAATTTCTCAAGAAATGTTTGTTTTTAATTCTAACAGTTTTATTCTCTCTCAATTTGGGGTATGCCCAGAATAAGAACACTATTAGAGTTGTACTTTATGAGTACAAATTTGTTGGTGATTCATTTGGACATAATCTATCCTGGATCCCTGATGGTTTTCCTGATTTATTAAAAGAAAAGTTTGGAAAATATTACAGACACAAAGTTACAATTATAGGTCGTTCTCGGATAAAACAGCTTCTTAATGAAATAAAATTATCACAGGCTGGGTACACAGATCCAGACCAGGCATTAGAGACAGGCAAATATTTTTCAGCAGATTTTTCAATTTATGGGAATATCACCTGCGTTAGTAAAAATAGATTGATGGTTACCGGAAAAATTGTGAATATAGAGACGACAGAAGAAAGAACGGTAAGTGTCTCTGGAAAGATAAATGATTTATACCTGCATCTGGGAGATTCGTTAGTGCATAAAATTTACCCAGCATTATTGCAATTCAATAATCAACGTGTTACTCAAAGTCAAACTGACAGGGTTGAAAAAATTGAAACTGTTGAACCAACACTCACGAACGATGATCAGTATCAGGTTGTTTTCGCTAAATCAATGGGCGCGAATGCTCATTTTTATAAGGGTGTGAGCCACATTCAAAGAGCAGAATGGCAAGCTGCTGAGAATGAATTAAGAAGAGCCATCGAATTGGATCATGAATTTGCCAGGGCGTATGTAAATCTGGGAACTGTTTATATGAATTTGGGGCAATATGCCATTGCAAAAGAGAATTTATACACGGCTTTAAAAATTTTTCCTCAATCTGCATTAGCTTATGAGAATCTCGGTTTGTTAGCGGCAAATTTGAATGATTTTAATAGTGCAGCGCTTCATTTTAAAAAGGCGTTGGATTTTTCTCCTGACAATTGTGAGATAAGAACAGAATTGGGCAAAACCTTTTATAAAAAAGGTGAACTTGATTCTGCAAAATATTTATTTAATGAAATTTTGTTCATTGATTCTTCGTATGTTGCTGCTGACTATTATCTTGGTATGATTGAGATGAAAAACAAGGATTATTTAAATGCAGAAAAACACTGGCGGCGCGTTGTTAAATCAGATGAGCCATACTTTTTACTGATAAAAAGACAAGCTTTAATACAACTCGGTGATTTTTGGTTTCGTATCATGAATAATCCTTCTCAGGCTATTTCTTATTATGAGCAGGTAAAATATCCTTATTCTGACACAATGGAAAAAAATGAATTAATAAAAATTAATTTAAAACTAGGTGATATTTACCTGAAAAATAAAAATCCCGCAAGAGCACTGTCCCTGTTTTTAGAAATTGTGCAAATTGAACCTACAAATATTCCTGCACGATATTATTATGCTGTTTCGCTTTACAGAACAAAAGATAATGATCGGGCAATATCCCAATTAGAGACAATATGCACTATGACGCCTGCTTCGTCAGATTATTATAAAGCTGCGAAAAAAATGTTGTATGAAATAAGAGGATATTGAATATTAAAATTGAGAAGGAGAATATATTCAAAATTTGCTTGTATGATAACCAACATTTTCAATTCTCTTTTTAAAGATCAAAACAATTTAATATTGTGGTATCCTATCTCACACAATTATCCTACAAAATTTACTTCAGATTAATCAAGTTAGAAAATTATACCATCTTATTATTTAATTAATTGTGAAAAATAAACTTGGAATGCTTTTTGCTTATTTAGCGTGGTAAGTTACAAAAAATCAATAAAATTTATGATCAACAAAGTCTCATAATATTTGGGCAGATTTGATATAAATATTTATTTGAGAAGGTTAATAAAAATAATAAGATAAAAGCACCAGTTCCTCCCTCATAAGATAATTAAATAGATTGTATTAGCAGATTTAAATTTTAACAGCTAATTTGTTAACAAATTGTTGGTTTCATATTGAAATAATTCATTTCAATGTGAAATAGATATTCTTTTTGGATTGAATTATGAAAAAAGCGCCACACATCTTGCTTCTTATGGACTCATTAAAAACAACCCAATCAATAATTAATAAACTGGGAAAGTATGAATTTGAAGCAAAATGGGAACAAGCTCGAACTGAAGATGAATTCGTAAAAAAACTTCAAAATCAACAATGGGACATATTAATTGCTGATTATGAATTGCGTCAATTTGAAAATAGTGATATTTTGGAATTTTTAAAACATCACAATATCAATGTGCCGCTTATTTATGTTGGGAATTCTCCAAGCGAAAAAGAACTTACCCAAGCCATTCAAAATGGCGCGAGTGATTTTATCCCCCTGGAAAATTTGTCCCGAATTTTTCCTGCTGTGTTTCGGGAGCTGAAATATGCAGCGAAAATGAAGCAACAGTTGTTATCCGGAATGGAGCTTCATAATAATAATAAATTCCTGTTAAGCATTTTTGATGCAGTTCAGGAAGGGATAAGTGTTCTTGATAATAATTTAACGATAATTCGCACCAACGCCTGGATCAAAAGTCAGTTCAGTAATAAAATGCCAATAGTCGGTAAAAGGTGTTATGAAGTTTACCAGAATTTGACGTCCCCATGTCTCTCATGTCCTGCGAAAAAAACGTTCAAAGATGGCGCTGTCCATCAAAAGCGTATTTCGATCCAAAAAAAAGGTTCACAAACCGGGTGGTTTGAGTTTGTGGCATATCCCCTAAAAAATTCCCGTGGAGAGATTGTCGGTATCATTCAATCCATTAAGAATATCACAAAAAGAAAAATCGCCGAAGATAAATTAATTAGCCTAAATAAAGAGCTTGAGCAACGGGTTATTCAAAGGACAGCCCAGCTTGAAGCTGCAAATAAAGAACTGGAATCTTTTTCTTATTCTGTTTCCCATGATCTGCGTTCTCCGTTAGCCAGAATCGGGGGCTATTCCGAACTTATATTAGGCGGATATTCTGATATTCTAAATGAAGAGGGAAAACACTATCTGGACCGAATCATAAATTCTGTTACTTTGATGTCCCAATTAATTGAAGACCTACTCAATTTATCTCGTTTGACGCAAAGTGAAATGAACTTTTTGCCGGTTAACCTTAGTACGATTGCCAAAAACATCACAGATACATTAATTGAGACTGACCCAAAACGAGAAGTTGAAATTGCAATACAGAATAATTTACACACAAATGGTGATCAACATTTACTGCGAGTGGCTCTTGAAAATCTATTGGGTAATGCATGGAAATTTACACACAAAAATAATAAAACCAAAATTGAATTTGGATCAAAGGATAATCAATCACCGTCTGTTTTTTTCATCCGGGATAATGGAGCAGGTTTTAATATGTCTCGAATAAAAAACATGTTTTCACCATTCAAACGTTTGCATTCTGATAAAGAGTTCCCCGGTACCGGAATCGGTCTGGCAACAGTTCAAAGAATAATCCATCGCCATGGCGGAACTATTTGGGCAGAGGGTAAAGAAAATTCAGGAGCTACTTTTTATTTTACATTAACGAATAATGGAAAACAATAAAAAACGAGAGAACAGGTTAAAAAAATCTAACCTGGACAAGCCAGAAAAAAAAAGAAAATACTAAATAAGAAAAAGAATATTTGAAAGGTAATTTGGTAATAAGGAAATTGGGTAATAAAAAAATCAATAGTAATATGAATTCCCAATTACCCAATAAACTAATTACCATGTTACCTTTTTCCGGAGGGGAATAAAGTATGACCACATCAAAACCAAAACATATTCTTTATATTGAAGACGATGCGGTTATGGCCCGTCTTACTCAAATGAAACTGGAAAAGTTAAATTATCTTGTGGATATTGCCCGAGACGG
>JADHVV010000040.1 GCA_016783825.1 Candidatus Zhuqueibacterota bacterium
CATCAATGTCCTTTTTCGCAAACACCTTGCGCATATCCGTTTCTGTTTTAGGTCGATAACCGACAGCTTCCTCTATTTGATTCAAGCGCCTTTCAAATAAATTTTCATCGACATCAACGAGATATTTTAATTTGACATTTTTCATTTTGCCAAAATTGCTAATCAAGCTGCCACCTCGTCCGCGGATACCAACGATTGCCATGTTGATGCTATCATTGGCTCCTTTGATTCGTGCATAAGAAGCAGCACTTGAAGACAGAATTGCACCGCCAGCAGCAACTCCTGCAGCGCCGCGGCTTAAAAATTCTCTTCTCGATAGATTGTTTGACATTTTTCACCTCCGATTAGTTAGTTAATTTATTTGTAATAAGTCAGCTCAAATTCAGGAAAATAAGTTAATTAGGTCATTAGGTAATTAGGTGATTCGTAGAATAGGTAATTGGGGAGTGGGTTAATTACACAATTACCTTATTACCTATTTACCCTACCTTCTATTGTTCTTTTGTGAATCAGTTTCTTCATATTTAAGAAGAGTGGTGGACATTACATCTATTTAAATTCTCTGTTATCCAACTTTTTCTTGAGCTTTTGCCACCATCTTATTAAAAAGATCATTTTGTTCTTTCAAAGCAATTACTCTATCCAGCACATAGGCACGCGCTTCTAAAAGAATCCATCCTTTATAATCCATAGTCACAAACTTATCAATTAATTTTTGATATGGATAATTCGGATCACCTAATTCTCGGCAATGGACGGTATCACCAAAGCGGTCTTTTACCAAATTAAAATTATAATCCAGACCTTTGCCATCCAGATCCTGATTATTGCAATTCCAGCATATACCGACATTTTTCTCTGTTACATGATCGAAAATCTTTTTCATGTTAGGTAACTTTTGCGTTTCCCTGCCATGAACTTCAACACGGATCACCTGTCCTAAATCAGCAGCATATTTTCCGATTACATTTAAAGACTTGCCAATTTGTTCAAGCGTTTTTTCCGGTGGTACTCCTTCCGGAAGCCCATTTGGTTTTACTTTGATGCCGCTTCCGCCGGTATCACGAGAAAGGAGGAGATATTCTTTGGCTCCCTCTATTTCTTTTTTTAATCTTTCTTTATCCTTATAGTGAAACGCCCAATTACAACCCATGCCAAGGTTTGTTACCGGACTGTTCTCAAAACGAAGTTTAACTTCAAATCGTTGCCTTTTATTCATTCCGGCATGGACGCTATGGGCATGTTCCACTCGCAGCTCAACTCCATAAACACCGGCAGTCTCACAATTCCGAATAAGCGTCGGCAGGTCCCAATCTTTTCCCCACAAATAGGTTACTAAACCAAACTTCATTCCTGAACCGGGTTTCTTGCCGGGACCTGCATTGCCCAGGCCATACATGCCCAGTGCGCTGCCTGCTGCTATTCCAGCAGCCGCTTTCGCACTATCACCGATAAATTTACGCCGGTTCAAGTCAGTTTTTTTTGAAGACATTGTTTTCCTCCCGTTTATTTAAAATTTGTTTTGTACATGGTTACCGATTGACAATCCTTTTTCTTCCCGTAAATGCTTCCCAATATTTTGATTTCATTTCGTTTTGGTGGCAATTTGAAATTATATAATAGATATTTTGAATGATAAATGCAAATAATAAAGTATTTAATTTACATTTTTTTACACGCACTATATGATAATTTTTTTCTATTTTTATTATTCATTATTTGTAACTATACAGAGCTGAATATTTGAATAGCGAAATTCTTTACAAACAGGGCAAGTTTTCTCCCACAGACAAAAGAACAATATTTTTTTCTGTGGGATTTTATTTCCGTGGGAGATATTTTTCTTGTCGGTTTGAGAAGGAGCTTCGCTAGACTATTACGATTATTTTACAATCCAATCAACACCAAACACAGCATGCTTAATAGCCTTACCACCTTTTTCTTTATAAGTAAAAGTCAAATGAAACATTCCATCACGAGTTTGAATCAGGGAAGGATAACCGTATGATTTACTTCTGTCGCCTATTACATTTATATTTTTTTTCCATTTCCAGGTTTCACCTTCATCATCCGACAGCGCCAGCGCCATGCTGTGGCGTCCATCTTCAGTATCATTGTACGCCATCAACCAGCGACCATCTTGCAGCGCAATCACTTCAAGACTTGAGCCGGGATTGGGAATATCTGTATCCACAGCAAATGACCAGGTTTCGCCTTCATCTTTAGAGATACTTTTCATTACCCGCATTGGTGGATCGCCGGAATCTCTGAAATAAGCTACTACTGTTCCATCTTTCTTCTGAACAAGAGTCGGTTGAATAGGACCAAGCCCAACCATAGGTGAACTGGCTCGCCAGCGTACACCAAGATCATCAGAAATTGCTACTAAACAGATATTAAAACCATCTGAATATAACGGAAGTAATATTCGTCCGGATTGGAGAGCAAGTGGATGAATCCGCGTCATCCAGCCTATCTGTCTTTTAACCGGATCTTTTGTTGCTTCAACTATCATTCTCTCATAAGGAAAAGCATATTCCGCCCATATCGCTTCGTGTTTTACATTTTCTTTAAAACCTTGCTCAACTGCCCGTGAAAATTTTTCACCAGGTTTTAACAGGATAACATCCTGCCATTCCCAATTGGGTGGGCCGTCTTTTTGATAATCCGAAGAGCGGCGGTATTTGAGAATTGATCTCTCCCAGCGATGCGCTGTTACAGCAATCCAAAACAACCAGAGTCGTTCTTCTTTATCAATGAACAATACAGGATTGCAATCAGGAAATTCCGGCGTATCTGCCATTAAAAAAACTGCACTCCAAATTTTCGTTCCTTTTTTCAAGCGAGCTCCCTGAATGAGAACATCATCAGAAGTGCGCTCTCCGGAACCATGAAACCAACACGCTAATAAATCCCCATTGGGACATTCCACGATGCTGCTTCCGTGCACGTGCTTGTTTTGCAAAGGAAAAATTGGTGCGTCTTTGTAATTAGATTGTGCATTAACTTGAGTAAAAATACTAACAAACAAGAATAACGTGATAAGATAATTTCTCATAAGACACTCCTTAATATTTTTTATCCGTTGGGTTGTTTCTATCCGTTGGAGATTTTTCATATAAAATCCTATCCTTTTAAAATCTTATTAACTCTTTTAATCGCATCTGTAATTTGATCCGTACTTTCAAATCCAATAGTCATCGCATTTACAGCATTGCTACCAAGGACAAATTTTAGCGATGA
Source organism: Candidatus Zhuqueibacterota bacterium (assembly GCA_016783825.1). GTDB lineage: Bacteria > Zhuqueibacterota > Zhuqueibacteria > Thermofontimicrobiales > Thermofontimicrobiaceae > Nigeripontimicrobium. The sequence continues at coordinate 3,244 of JADHVV010000040.1, forward strand.
TTGTCGCTGCTTATCAGAGACCAATTTTCCATTGCCAAAAATTTTCATACCAACCACGCCGGCGCCGCGTTTTTTTGCAGCCTTAAGCACGGGGGTAACCGTTTTTGGATAATGATCCATGTAATCACCGGTATTATTGAAACGGGCAAAAATTACATCCGCCCATTCGCTTTTCGCTGCAGCTTGCAATGCAGGTAAACTATGACAGGAAACTCCATGTGCACGAATCAGACCTTTTTGTTTTGCTTCAGCGAGATCATTGCAGAAGGACTCCTTTTCAGTGGGCCAGGTTGCAGAAGTCATACAATGAAGTAAAACGATATCGATATAATCCATATCCAATTCCTTCAATGAAATTTCCAGGAACTTTGAAACCGGCATTGTTTTCATCCAATCGCTGGGATTTGTCCACATTTTTGTCAGGACAACAATTTTGTCGCGAGGGTGATTTTTTAGAGCAGATCGAAAGTATGTATGAGTTCCGTATTGATCTGCTGAATCGAAAAAATTAATTCCGCATTCATACGCGTGATCGGTAATTTTGTAGAATTCTTTAACACCAATCTTTGTTTGCCGGGATGAATGTTTATGACCTTTGGTTCCTGTTCCCCAGGCAATCCGGGAAACTTTGATCCCTGTTTTGCCAAGGTCAACCATATCAATCTTTTCTTTTCCGGCGAAAGCTTTATTTTGACCGGGGAAAAGAACAGTGCTTGCAGCCGCAGCGCCTGCAACAGAGGTTTGTAAAAATTTTCTTCGAGATATTGTTTTCATAGTTTATATCTCCCTTTTTTACTTTTTCAAGTTTAAACCACCAACATTTCACTCTTATGGAGTCTTATTTGTTCTTCTGCTTTATATATAAACATTCCACTCCTAACTGAGTTCATCTAATATTAAATATTGGGTAGAGTAAATTACATAATTAATTTATCCACTCCAATCCCATAGGGATGAAATGTTTATAGAACAATTAAACAATAAAAAGTTCAATCCCAGAGGGGTGATATGTAATTCTTTTAATTAAACAAAATTCAAACTCAAATTGCAAAAATCAAAAACCACAAACCCAAACTTAACTCCATTTCACTTTAATCGTCTTAATCTCAAACGGCGTAAACTCCAAATTCACACAATTATTTTTTACCTGCAATTCTTTCAAATTGTTTTCCATTAAATCAGTTTCAAAGATTATTACATCCGATATATTCAGTTTCAATTCAACCGTTGTTTGTTTCTCTTTTGGCTCATATAATCGTATAATTAAACCGTCTTCCTTTTCAGCCTTTTTAATGACTTCCAAAACCACATCTTCACTATCCAAAAAATATGGAAAAACGAGTTCATTTTTACCAACGCCTCCAAAAACCGCAGGTGGCTGATTCAATTGTGCTGCTTCGGATAATACATCTGACTCGATCATTTCATTGATATGAGGTAATAAGGCAAAAGTAAACTTGTGCTTTCCCCTGTCAGCAATAGGATCAGGATTGGTTGGGGAACGCAACAGGTTGAGATCGATTACGTTATCCAGAATCTTGTAACCATATTTACAGTCATTCAGCAATGCAACTCCGTATTGGCGATCCGATAAATCCGCAAATCGATGACCCGCCACTTCAAACTTTGCTATATCCCAGCTTGTATTGCGATGCGTATTTCGTCTCACATGTCCGTATTGAATCTCAAAAGTAGCGGTATCGGAATACACATTGACGCCAAAGGAAACGCGCAGCATTTTGTGATCTTCCTGCCAATCGACATCAGTCTTAAAATCAAGTCTCTTACTGTTTGAAGTGAGATAGATTTTTTGTGTGATCTTTGAATTGCCAATTTTAAATGATTGTTTAATTCCCTGTCTCACTTTTCCAGTACAGAGCCAATCGCGAGATTCCAGTTGTGCGTTTTCCAACAATTGTTTTTCATAAAAAATATCAACATCCCAGGCATCCCAATTCACCGGACGGTCTTCGTAAAGGCTTAACACATTTCCTTTTTGTCCTTCCGCCAGAATCTGTTTCTTTGCTTCTTTGTCATAAGCGGTACAAATGAATCCACTATTATCAAACTCATATCGTACTAAATCATTTTCCAGTACAAAATTTTTGTCAGGTAAATTATTTTGTTCAGATCCTGCTTTTGTTCCACGTTTGATGTTAATAGCGCGCAAAGGCGGAATATTTATCAAAGCCACTGATTTATTCCCTTCACTCTGAACCTGAATTTTGTTACCGGTTTCGTCAAGCACTTCAAAACCGTTCCAGGAATCAGGGAGTTCAATTGCTCTTGAATATGAAAAGGACAATGTGTTAATCAGACAGAGATTCGCCTCATTTTTTTCAAACAATAGCTTTCCAACTTCCTGGCTCAACTGATGCGCTTGATCCGATAAAAATTCGTAATCTTTTCGGCTATCTTCATAAACCGGCGTGATGCTGGAACCGGGGATAATATCGTGGAATTGATTGAGCAGCAATTTCTTCCACATCTTATCGAATTTTTCGGTAGGATAATTTTCAAAAGGCAGTGTTGAATACAAAACTTCCAATTCACGCAGTTTTAGCTCCATGAACCGATTCATTTTTTTGTTGTACGCCTGTGTTGTTAAAGTACCCCTGTGCATCTCTAAATAGAGCTCACCCACCCAGGTTGGCAGGTTTTCTTTTTTTTGAGCTAACCTATCAAGCATTTGGTGCGCAGTACCGAACTCAACTTGCGGACATCCTTCCAGGTTTGCCTGACGCAAACCGGTTTCAATAATTTCTTCCGTGGGACCGCCTCCGCCGTCTCCAATTCCAAACAGGGTTAGAAACTCATCCAAATAAGCTTTTTCCTGAAAATTTTCTTCAGCATATTTCAGTCTGGATGGTTTTAATTGACTGTTGTAATCATCTTCCGGTGGGAAATGGGTGATCACTTCTGTTCCATCAATTCCTCGCCATACAAAAGTGTGATACGGAAATTTGTTGAATTGACTCCAGGAAATTTTTTGTGTAATGAAATAATCGATCCCGCTCTTTTTTAAAATTTGCGGCATGGCTGCGCTGTAGCCAAATACATCGGGAAGCCAAAGATTTTTTATTTCCTGGTTGAACTCATCTTTGAAAAAGTTCTTCCCGTGTAAAACCTGTCTGACCATTGATTCACCGCTGATGACGTTGCAGTCAGCCTCGATCCACATTCCACCCTGCAGCTCCCATTTTCCCTCAGCAACTTTTTCCTTAATTTTTTCATACAAAGCTGGATAATATTTTTTCACAAAAGCATAATGCTGCGGCTGTGAAGCGCCAAAAATATAACCTGGATATTTTTCAATCAAATCAATTTGCGTGGAAAAGGTTCGGGCGCATTTACGGATTGTTTCGCTCAATGGCCAGAGCCAGGCTGTATCGAGATGCGCATGTCCCACAGCCATGGTTTTTAAATCAGAGGCAGAACTTGACTTTTTCAATTCAACAGCAACCATGTCTCGTGCTTTTTTAACGCTCTCTGCATCTTCTTTGAAACTATCAATTACGTTATTCAAAACGTGCAAAATTCTTGCACGACGCACACTTTTTTCGGGAAGGGATTTCATTAAATCATTCAAAACCAAAAAATCAAGGTACAAATGCCAAATATCTTTTCTGAAGACTGTCAACGCCACCGTACCAATAGTAGCTTCATAGTTGCCAAACTTCTTTGGCGGTTGATTGCCCTTATCCTGTTCCAATTGGACACCAAACAATTGCCCTGCGGATGCTTCAATCCAGAGATCAACTTTTTCGCCGCCCTCTGCCTTTTCAGAAATCTCAAATCTATCCCTTCGGAAACCATCTCCCCAAATGTTGTGAACACTTAAACTTTGTAAAGGCGTACCATCTTTATCAAATATCAAAGCTTCACCACCAAGATCAATCCTGGCAACTACTAATTTACCTTTCCATTCATTTGGAACTTCTCCGGTGATATGAAACCAGGCTCTTTCCCAATTGCTGCCCCATGAAACTCCTTTTTTAATTGAATCATATTTTCCGTCCAATCTTTTGTCAAAGGATTCCATGTTCTCAAATTTTTTATATTCAATTGTCAAAGGAATTTCATCTTCATAATAAAGATCTTTTAATCTTTTGATGAATACTTCAATTCTGCTTTCGTACAAATTCCGTTCTGTCTTGATCATTAACAATCTCCAATTCTGACTTTCGGTATTTTTTTGAATAATATTTTTATAATTATCCAGCGAAGCTTCTCATCAATAGGCACTCATGTCAGGTGCCTCAAACCGGAAAGGAAAATATCTCCCACGGAAATGAAATCCCACGGAATAAAAATAAAAGATTTTTGTTATTCAAAAACATAGTTAACTATTCAGTGTGTGCATCCTGATTATTATCTACCTGTCCGTCGTTTCTTTGGCGGAAATGATAATAGTTAAAAATTGGGAGCTATTTTATTCATCCTCTACGAGGATGTTAAACTTCGGCGATGGGTTATTTTACAATAATAAAACATCTACGATGTTTTCAATCAAAAAATATTCTGTCACAACAACATTCCTCAATATAATTAATACAAAATTTAATTTTGTTTAAGTTTGTAAATAAGTGATTACCTCGTAGAAGTAATATTATTGTAAAGATTGTTATGTCCCAAAAATATAATCCTCGTAGAGGATTAATTATTATTAAATATTCATATAGGTATCAATAACCTAATGTAATATAAAATTTTGTAAACGCACAATAGTGACAAATATATTTAACCAATTAATCTTTAATCCTAATTTCAGCTAAAACCGGGAAATGATCGGAAATAAAAACATCCCCCTCCCTGATATCAAGTATGCTGTGTTTTTGCACTCTCAATTTTGGATTCACAAAAATAAAATCGATGCGCCGGGATCCATTTGCTTTTGCCCAACCATTGAAAGTGTAGTTAATACCGGTATTATTTTTTGCACTTAAATAATACGCGTCTTTCAAATTTATTAATTCAGATTCATCATTTGTCAGGACTTGATATGGAGCATCATCTTCTGTACAATTAAAATCACCAGTCAATATTGCTGGATATTTACCGACGACCTCGCGGATAATTTTTTTGATTAATTCAGCACTTTCCTTCCGAGCTGTTTTGCCACGATGATCAAAATGAGTATTAAAAAAGTAGAAAATATTTTGCGTTTGCTTATCTCGCAACTTGGCCCAGGTTACAATCCGCGGAAGCGCTGCATCCCAACTTTTGCTGCCAATAACAGCCGGTGTTTCCGAAAGCCACATTGTTGAATCCTGCAGCAATTCGAATCGGTCTTTCAGAAAAAAAATCGGGCTGAACTCACCGCTGTTTTTTCCATCATTCCGCGCCACGCCGCAATAAGAATACTCCTCCATTAATTTCAAGCAATCATCAAGCTGGTTTTTTAGAACCTCCTGCATGCCAACAATATCAACTTGGAATTTTTGAATTGTGCGAGTTGCCAGCTCCTTTCGATTTGCCCACTGATTAATGCCATCGTTGGGATTGTCATAACGAATGTTGAATGACAAAACTTTAATCGATTCAGGATTTGTAATCTTCGGGAAAGAAATGGTTGGAAGCAGAGAAATTATCAAAAAGAGAGAGAGTAATGTGAGTAGAAGTTTTTTCTTGAACATTGAAGTTACTCGTTTTTAGGATTAAAAATATTAAACTGAAAATTATGTTCTGATAAGATAGTAACAAATTCTTAAATGTTCAAGTAAAAAATTGTAATGTGTTAATATTTGATGTGTGAAAAACACAAAGCGAAACTGTTGCGGGCTATCATTCTGAACCTTTGTGTATTTTAATAATTTGTTTTAGGAGATTAGAATTGATTCAATTTCTTTAAGTACATCTGCTAAATTCGGCTCATCACACTCAACAACTTTACCTGAAGGTAAATGTTTATGATGTGGAAAGGAGGAAACCTGGGGATGATGAGGCGTATTGTCGTATCTAAAAATTAGTTTGTCATTTTTAAAATAATGAAAAGAGTACGTATATCTTAATATTTTTTCTAAATCAATATTTACATATTCTCTAACATCAAGTTTTGAATCATCAATAAAATGTATCCTTGTTTTAAAAAAGCCTTCAGTTGATGTTCTGATATCTTCCTGAAATTCCCAGGAATCTACGATAGCACTTGATGAAATAGCAAATTTCTGATCCTGAAAATACTCAATTATATTCAATAGTTAACTCCTCAAGAGCCTCAACTTTTTCTTTAATACTTTGATAGATATGATATTCCCCGGCCCAATCTATATAATCATTGCGATCATCGGTTTTCCCATTCTGATACCGCTTGAAAAATTCATCGGAAGATATATTATACTGTTTTTCAAACAGCTTAAGTTTTTCTTCCGTCTTTTTAAGAGCGATTAATAATAATCTGTTTTCTCTATCCAAAGCATTTTCCAGTATCTGATTCAAATTTTTTCTTTTTTTAGACGTCCCAAGTTTTATTGAAACAGTTGACATATTTTTGCTCCTTAATTTTCTAATTTCACTCATTATTATACAAATTTTTTGTACTATAATCAAGTTTAAATTTTGTGGGCGGGAAAAAAAAGCCCGCTCAAAACGGGCTTTTATAATAAAATCAAATTTAATTTTGGTTATTCCATTTCTTTTTGCGTTTAAAATGAACAAGTTTAATTGGATCTATTGGTTCACCGTTCAGTCTAATTTCAAAATGGAGATGGTTACCAGCCGCTCTCCCGGTGCTTCCAACATGCCCGATGATTTGTCCCGTTTTCACAACCTGCCCCTCAGTGGCCATTGCTGTGTCTAAATGAGCATAAAAAGTTTGGTAGCCATTTTTATGGTCAATTACAATATTTCTACCTGGACCTTTATTTTTGGTATATTCATTAACCACGGAAATTACTTTACCATCATCAGCAGCAAGCACATTTGTTCCTTTTTGGGCAGCGATGTCAATTCCTTTGTGAAAAGTTTCTTTTTTTTTGATCGGATCAAATCTATTTCCAAAAGATGAAGTGATTCTGCCTTCATTTACAGGAAAAAGAAATTTTATCTTCCCGTTCTTCTTGATTTCAGTTTTTGTCTGATTTGTTTTACTTTGTGTTTTGTTAATTTTCTTCAATATGCCAAAATCAAGATAATTTTTCGGATCCTGGGCTTCGCCATCGTATCGAATTTCAAAATGAAGGTGAGTACCAGTGGACATTCCGGTCTTTCCAACTTTGCCAATAACTTCCCCGGCTTTTACCTCTTGTCCTTCTTTAACTAAAACCTCATCTAAATGCGAATAAAAGGTTTCACATCCTTCCGTGTGTTGAATTAAGATATGCTTTCCCGGGCCTTTTTTCTTTTCCGCATCCGCAACTGCTGCTACAACTTTTCCATCAGCAGCAGTATAAACTTCCGTACCTTTGTATGCACCGATGTCTATTCCATTATGATGTACTATTTTTTTGGTAAATGGATTTTTCATATTTCCAAAACCCGCTGTAACTCTCCCATATTTTAGGGGCAGAACAAAACTCAAGTTTTTGAAAACGATTTGTTTTGTAATTTCCACTTCATCCGGATTTACCGGAACGACTGAAAAACTATTACCCTTTTTTATTACTTTAACTGCTGTAAATGTATCTTGTTTTGTCTTTCCTTCTTGTTGCAATTCTTCCGCATGCAACGAATTATTGTTTTTCAGAGTTTCTTTTTCTACCACTGTTTCTGCCATTGGCAAAAGAAAAAATCCTAACAAAATCAACACACCAAATATTATTTTTGATTGAAATTTTCCCATGTTATTTTCTCCGGTTAAATTTTTAATTCTGTAAATTATTTTTTTCCTTTGGCTGCCAAATCCCGGCAGCACATTTACCTCATTAGCGCCAATAAGATTCATATTTAATACAGCCATAATCCCTTTTCCGTAAGTCACAGCCGTAATATTCTTTTTTGATAGAACCATTTGATCGCAGATGCATTCCCGGGAAAGGTTGATTCTGCTGTTCACAAACCACACAATCGGGTTGAAAAAATAAGTAATTTGTACCAGGCTCTGGAACTTCATCCAAAGATTGTCCCATCTTTTGATGTGCCCCATTTCATGACCGATAATCGATTCAAGATGGTCTTTATTTTTTAGATATAACATCTTTTTCGGCAAATAGATAACCGGTTTCAAAATACCGGTTGTAAAAGGCGAAAGATATTCATCGGAACATACTATTGAAACAGGTCGTTTGACCCGAAAAAATCTTCGCCAGTCTTCCATAATTTTTTGTAAATTTATATTTTCAACTATCTGCGCTCTTTTTAAAATCAAATGAAAACGATATAGCTTTTTGATATAGATCGTCAAGAAAACAGAGAATCCTAAAACCCAGGTTATAAATAATATTGTGTATATCAAATCACTTGTTGAGTTTTCTTCATTAACATACTTTATGTTCTCCGGGAATTCATTTTGACTCTCATGTTCAAAAATCATGAATTCGGGTTCAAACTCTGTTCCATTGGCAAAAGGACTACCTGTAAAATAATCAAACAGGCTTGTAATTTTTTCATAAATTGGAGATTGAAATAATAAATTCCTTCCGCTCAATGAAAAAGACAGATCAGGCGGGAGCATTAGCCGTAACAATACAAGAAACCAAAGTGCGTAATGCCATCGAATAGATTTCTTTTTTAACAGGACAGTAAAAAGCCAAACGACAAAAAAAACAATGCCGGCATAAAATATTTCATCGCGGAGCAGCGGAATGATTTTACGGCTCAAATTAGCAATTAATTGAAAATCCATTTATTTTTTCCCATCCTTTTTTTCTACTAATAAATTATTTAGTTCATCAATTTCCTCAGGTGTCAGGCTTTTGCTCCTGGCAAATAGAGAAACCACTGAACCAACATCCATTTCCAAAACCCTGTCAGCAAAAAATTGCACCATTCGCGCCAAACCCGCAGGTCGGGTGATAAGCGGTTTGTAAATAAAAACGCCGTGGAACGACTCCCGGTTTAACAGTTCTTTATTTACCATTCGATCCATCATGGTTTTTGTTGTTGTATAAGCCCAATTATATGTCTCTGTCAACAGGTCATGGACTTCTCTGACAGACAACTGTCCTGCATTCCACAAAGTTCTGAGAATATCATATTCTGCCCGGGAGAGATCAACAAGCTTTTTCTTTTCTTTCATTTAATTTCCTTATTATTTATTAGCATAACTACTACATTGTAGCAGCTATACTAATTATACATATTATTATTTAAAAAGTCAAGCTTTTTTTATTTTTTTTCTTGCATTATCAGCTAATAAGATGTATATTATAAGCAGTGATAAAAATGAAACTTATGGATAGTGTTATGGATGAGTACACAGATTTTGACGATTTTAATGAAAACTTTGATGAAGAAGATGAGTGGGATGAGGAAAGATGGGAACAATTTTTTCAAAAAGAAGATGACCACAAACGTCGCCTGGAAGAACTATTAGATAAATATGGATATTCCGAACAAGGATTGATGAGAGCTTTTGAAGAAATGGGATACCAAATTGAAGAAGGCGAAGATATTTCAGATTATGATCCTTTTGAAGAAGATGACGATGAAAGTATTGAAGAATATTTAGATCAGCAGTACGAAGAATGGCAGCCTGAAGAAAATTCAGAAGATCATTTGGATAATGCACACCCCCTATTCCGCGATTGTTACAAATTAATTTTAAAAATAATGAAAATGCTCCGCCATGTGGATATCCGTCATCGCGAACATCCTGTGATTACTTTTCAAAGCGGGCTTTTTGAATGCATGAGTAAACTTATTCGCGCTGGTTATGATGATATTGATTACAAACTTGAAGCGGAGCAAGGTTTAATACTCGCTGCTTTAAAACGATCACGGAAAGCTTTGTTCCTTTCCCTGCTAACCATCCCTAAAATGGACAAGATGAAAATCCTGAGTCATACCACACAGAATTTATTCCGCCATGAGATAACCGGTTTGCTTAAGCGAGTAAATGCCGAAATAATACATGAGAAGAATGAGAAATAAATTCCTTTTACGCAAAAGAAAATGAATGTTAGTATTACATATTGATTTTTTAATACTTTTGCATCTTACTCCTTCTATATTATTGATTTTCAAAGACAATAAGCATGAATTCCGACTCAAAACCAAAAATCGTCTTTATGGGTGGCAACCTTATTGGGTGTAATGTTCTCAAATATTTATACCGTTTAAAAAATTTAAAAATTACATTGGTTGTCAGCAGGTATAATGATAACGGTTCTATTATTGAACCAAAGGTGTGGAATGCTTCTCTAACCAGACTGACTTTAAATAAAAATCTTTTACTCGTTCAACCAAAATCTCCAAGAAACGCACAATTTATTTATGATATTCAAAAAGAAGACAGACCTGATTTTATCGTCACAGCCGGCTATGATAAAATTCTTGATCCGGAAATTTTGAACATACCAACCATCGGAACCATAAATATCCATTTTTCTCCATTACCAAAACACCGCGGTTTTTTCCCTGTTGTGTGGTCGTTATTGGAAGATCAATTTGCAGGTGTAACTTTGCATTGGGTGAATAATGAGTTTAACAGCGGCGACATTATAGATCGTGAAACAATTCCGATAACAGCAGATGACACAGCTTACGATCTTTATTTGGATTTATCAAAAGCCGGATTAAAACTTTTCAAAAAAAACTTTCCGCAAATTCTCCAGGGAAATACTTCCCGTTTCTCACAAGATGAAACTGAGGCAAGCTACCATGCTGCCGGCTATCCTTTTCAGCGAATAATTGACTGGAATAAAAATAGCGAGAATATCCGCCGTTTTATCAGGGCGCTTACATTTCCCGGATTTGAATCGGCGAGAACTTTTTATAATGACCTGGAAATCAATATCCTGCAACCCGTTGAAGTTCAATTTAATACAAATGGCGACTCCCGCTTTGAACCTGGCACGCTGTTGGATATTCAGCCCAAAGGAATTTTTGTGAAAACCGCAGATGGAAAATTGTTGATAAAAAAAATGCGGATTAATAAGTCGGTGGTTATCGATGCTTATAAACTTTGCAAGCTGTTTACACTCAAAAGCGGTGATAAGTTTAAAAGTTTCGAAAATCTCAGCAGTGATGGAAAACTTAATTTAATTGTACACTAACCTGGACAAGCCAGAATTTTTATAATCTGAAATAATAGGTTAATTTCTGATAAATTTTATAACAAGAATAGATCAAGGTCGAGATCAAGATCAAGAAAAAAATCATCTTTAATTTTTTCTTGATCTCAATCTTGATCTCAACCTTTTCTTTAATTTTGCAACTGTTATTAATGTCGAGAATTTTCTTGCCCAATGTGCAAGATGTTCACTGTTTAGTTACTAATCCAACTTTTCGAAACTGCACCCATTCCTCAGAATAAATCAAGGCATAATATTTGCAAAAACAATATCTAATCAATAACAAAGCCAATATTTGAAATAATAATCACCGGGATAATAATAAGATTTATTCAATAGTATGCTAAGTGAAAATCAATATTTGGTATTGATTTTTTTTCAAAATGAAAAATTCAAAGTAATAAATTTTACCAAATTTTTACCACGCTAATATCGTCACACCTATAATTTGGGGAACACTTTCTCTCATTTTTTTTAATTTAGCTTTAATCATTAGCGATTTTTGAAAGTGTAAAAGCACTGATCTAAAAAGATGTGTAAAGTCATAACTTTAGGGGGCGGGATAAATTAAGTTACATATGTTGAATCTTTAACATATTGATTTGAAACAAGTTAAAAATTAAAATAGGAAAGTTATTTTATCCAGCCCCCTTAATAAAATTAATATTTTTTTTGAATCAATTAGAATGTTAAATTATGTACATTCTGTCTAAATACATAATTCGTCAACACATCGGGCCTTTCTTTTTTGGATTTTTTGTAATCATTTTAATATTTATCTTAAACCTGGTATTTTCAGAATTGGGTAAAATATTAAATAAAGGTCTTGATTTTGTTGTCATATTTGAATTCTTCGCTTTAAATCTCGCCTGGATTTTTACCCTCGCTATTCCCATGAGTGTACTAATGTCTTGCCTAATGGCTTTTGGTCGAATTTCAGCCGATAATGAAATAACAGCATTAAAATCAAACGGCATCAGTTTATATCGTATTGTCTTTCCGGTTCTAATATTAGCAACAGGGATAACATTTTTATTAATTTGGTATGAATATAATGTCTTACCGGATGCCAATCATCGCCTGAAGTTATTGTCAAGAGATATTACAATAAAGCGCCCCACCTTAAACCTTGAAGCCGGGTATTTGTTTGAGGACATCCCAAATATTTCCATTAAAGTTGATCATTTGATAGAAAATGAAGGTGTGTCTTTAGTAAGAAATGTATTCATTCATGATTTTGCTGATCCAAGTTTGAATAGAAGTATTATTGCTAAAAACGGAAGAATTATCGTTGATGAAAAAACCGGGCTACTTCACATTATCCTTAATACTGTAGAATTGCACGAGTTGAATATAAATTTATTAGGGCAATATACTCGAAGTGAATTTCAAGAATACATCATGAATATACCTGTCCCGGATATGGTGTTACAACGGAGAAATTCTGAGCGCAGGGGCGATCGCGAATTAAGTGTTCAGATGCTGAATCACGAAATAAAAATAAATGACAATCTCATACAAAATAAAAAGAATGAATTACTCAAGTTTATTAACATGCAGATTAACCGAAATTTTTTGTTTGAGATAGATTCTCCCTATTTCGGAGAAATAATAAATTTTGTATCTCTGACCAATAATTCTCAAAATGAATCTCTGCATTATCTGACTCATTTAGAAAATCAAATCCAAATTAATAAAAAAATTCTTACAAGAATTTTATCTTATTCAAATGACATTCGTAATTATAAAATAGCAAAAAATAAACTCCAAGTAGAAATATATAAAAAATTTTCCATTCCATTTGCATGCTTAATATTTGTATTAATTGGAGCGCCACTTGGAATAATGACCAATCGAGGAAATTTAGCAGTAAGCGGAGGAATAAGTTTAGTCTTTTTCATCATTTATTGGATTTTTTTAATTGGTGGGGAAGAATTAGCAGACAGGGATATTTTATCCCCTGCCATTGCAATGTGGCTCGCAAATTTTTTTGTGGGAAGTTTCGGTGTTTATCTAATAATTTGCACTGTCAGGGAGGTTAGTTTCACTAATCCTTTTAATATCTCAAATTTTTTGAGAACGAAAAATTATAACAATCTCAAAGAAAAAGAATATGTAGTGGATATAAAACGTGAGGATTATAGAGCCATATCCAAAGTGATCACAAATTTAGCCACTAAATTTAAAGCGTCAATAATTGCTTTAACCGATAGTGATGGTTACTTAATAACGCAACGGACAAAAACCACTGAAATTAATGTTTCCGACCTATCCAGGATAATTGCAGGAAGTTATGCAGCAAAAAAAGAATTTTCAAAAATTCTCGGTGAAAAACATAATTTCAAATTCTTTTATCATGAAGGTGTTAAAAAACATATTTATGTTATGAATATAATTGATAAATTTCTTCTCATCATTATTTTTAATTCAAAAACTAATGTGGGAATGATTCGTTACTATACTAAACAGGCGATTATAGAATTTACAAATATTTTAACCAGAATAATTTGATTTTATTTAAGTTAGTACAATATATTAAGAGTGTAAATCAGTAATTTCGGACAATAAAATCATCGAATAAAACCATGAGATTTTAAATATAGCAGAATAATTAATAGCAAAATAATGTTATTTAATAAAGTAAGTGCCAAAATTGCTTTAAGTTAGTAAATGAATATTAACTGTTATCCACGGCATTATCCAGGAGGTTAACAAAATAACACCACTTTTCTTTTTGTTTTTAATTATTCTGCTAAAAATCATTCTGCTACTTATAAAATGACTTAAAATCATAAATTAATGTTTAAAACCAATAGCTCTATTCATTAATAAAACAAACAGTTACGATTATTAGTATTTTTAATCCAATTCCGAAATCATGGGATTGCACACTTAATATTAACATTTTCTTTGTGGAACAAATTTAAAGTTAGCGCCTGTATCGAAGCATTACATTTTGAACTTTTCTTAACATTTTTACCATTTCATTTTGAAATGTTTATTTTCAGATTTTTACGTTCAAAATTAAATAATAATTCAAATAATTATTTTCGTAAAATTCAAAGTCATTCATGTATTTTTTTTTACATTTAGCAAGCGTTAAAATCTTATTCACTATTTTCTGACTTGAAAATAGAAAATAAATGAATATTTATATCATATTATTTTTATGTGAATTAGACACGCTCTAGGCAAATTTTTTTTTGAACTTTGGCAAAGCAAATCATGATAAAATGGTGGAGAACAGAAACAAAAAATTATATAAATATCATTGATCGTCGGCTGCAAAAAACTATTAACAAATAAAAAAAAATATCTTTAATAAAATATTTTAATGGCACATAACTTGCAAATATGACAAAAAAGTTGATTAGAGAAAGTCCCACTGCACCACTGATAGTTTATGAAAAAATTTTCTCGTATAACTTCCTGCCCAAAATTATCATTTAGAGTTTAATAAAAATGTATCATAATTTTTAATAGGATATATATGTTTGAAAATCCCAAGCAAAAAGAGCTGGCTCAAAAAGAAAAAACATCACAGCATATCCGATTTGTTGAAGCCTCAGAAATTGTTTCCGTTCTAGGAAAAGCAACAGGGAAAGAAATATTTCCGACTATTTGCCGGATTTTTAATCAACATACAAATGCCCAATCAATCGCTATTGCATCATGCAATTCAATCTCACTCAATATTTACCTTGAGTCTTTTGTTAATGAAGATCAAACAATTAATTTTTCCGACAATAAAAGCCAGAATAATACCTGCCATACTATAACCTCAAAGGAATTAGAAAACTATAAAAAAGAACAATGTGTAGAAATTTCAAATCAAAATGGCGCCTTGCTAAAATATTTTCCGAATGTTTTTAAAAATCTGATGGTGGAAAATGATCTTAGTAATTTCTATCAACTATCCTGGATTTGGGAGAATGAAATTTTAGCTATTGGATTTATTCAGTTTTCATCTGAAAACGGTAGTCCAATTAAAAAAAATATTGAGGCATTGTTAAGCATGACCAGTTGCCTTTTGTATAAAAACAGGATAGAAAATAAATTCCACTTCACTCAAAGAATATTAAACTCAATCCAAAATGTCACTAACGATGCTATTGTATTACTCAATGAAGATTTAAATATCATATCCTGGAATTTAGCTGCTGAATCAATGTTTAAATATTCAGCAGATGAAATTCTTGATAAATCATTATTTACAATAATTCCAAAAGAATTAATGGAAAAACATTCTTTGCTGTTGGGTGAAGTATTTGAAAAACAATCTACTTTTGACATAAAAAAAACTATTGAAATAATCGGGATGAGAAAAGATAAAACCGCATTTCCGATTGAATTATCAATGAAACAATGGCAAGCCCCGCATGAAAATCTTTACTCATTAGTCATACATGATATTACAGAACGAAAATTCTCAGAAGACAGGATGAAGGCGACAATAAATGAAAAAGTAACCTTGCTTCAGGAAATTCACCATCGTGTAAAAAACAATATGCAAGTTATTTCGAGTTTGCTTTATCTGCAAGGTAAAAAAATAAAAGATGAGAAAACCAAAGAAATATTTAATGAAAGCATGAATCGTGTTCGCTCAATGTCGTTGATTCATGAAAAATTATACCGGTCAGCCGATTTCATTAATATCTATTACCTTAAAGATTATATCAATGACCTGGTCAGATCTCTTTATTCATCCTATAGAATAGATTATAATAAAGTAAAGTTCCATGTTCATGTTGACGATATTTCTCTTTACATTGATTTTGCGGTTCCTTTAGGCTTAACCATAAATGAACTCGTTTCAAATTCACTAAAACATGCATTTCCCAAGTCCTGGGAAGGAAATGGTGAAATTAAAATATCCTTAACCCTTGCAGAAGATGGTATGATAGATTTTAATTATAAAGATAATGGAGTAGGCTTGCCAAAGGATTTTAATCTTGATAATATTACAACACTTGGCTTTGGTTTAATTACAGGTTTTGTAAAAGATCAATTAGGTGGTACAATTAATGTAAAAAGAAACAAAGGGACTGAATTTCAAATAAAGTTTAAAAAGACGAAACATATTCAAACTTAGCGCACTAAAGTACATAGGTGACTGGTGAATAGTTATTGGTGATTAGTCCCTTCCCATCCACCCAATCGATAGATATTTGGAAACTTTTGCACAGTCTGTATTTCCTTTAAAAATAATAAGGTAACTGTACAGGCATAGTCTGTATTTCCTTATTTTCTAAATGTAACTATACAGGCAAAAAAAATAAAGATTGAACTGATAACAGAATAGCGCGACAAGTTGCAAGTGGCAGATGCAGTGGCAGTAATAATCGCCTATCTATTTTTTACTGCAACTGCCACTGCTGCTTTTTGAATAGTGAACAACAGTTAACTTTTATAAATTCATGTAATAACCAGACTCTTATTAGAATTTAAAACAATGAAGATCCTGTTTAACAGAATAATCTATTTAATAGTACTTTTTATTGGAATTGCGATAATCAATTTCACACTGTTTTTTATGAGCCCGGGAGACCCCACAAACCAGTATTTTAGTCCAAAAGTTAAAAAATCAAACCTGCAAATACTAAAACAAAAAATGGGAGTGGATTTGCCCTGGCACAAGCAGCTAAAAAATTGGTCGCTTCATACGCTCAAAGGAGATCTTGGTTACTCATGGTCTAAACACAGACCGGTGAAAGACATTTTAAAAGAGGCAATACCGGCAACACTTCAATTAACAATATTCGCTTTATTTATCAATTTAATTATTGGATCATTAATCGGTATATTTGCCGGCATAAATTCAAATAGGCTTTCAGGGAAATTTCTCGATATTTTAACATTAACGATTTACTCGACACCTGTTTTTTTATTAGCGCTTTTTTTGATTTATGTTTTTAGTCAAAAATTACAAATACTTCCACCATCCGGCATGGATTCTTTGCGATTTGGAGAGTCCGGATTTTGGCTAACATTTTTTGATAGAATGCGCCACATCATTTTACCTGTTTCAGTATTAGGTTTAATAGGCGCCGCCACAACTTCTCGTTATGTACAAGAACATATAAAGTCAGTTATTAAACAAGATTATATTCGAATGGCATTTGCAAAAGGTTTGTCCCTGAAACGTATTTATTTTAAACACGCTTTTAAAAATGCGCTTTTGCCGGTAGCGACTTTAATAGGTATCTATTTTCCATTTCTTTTAGGAAGTGCGCTCATTGTTGAAGTGGTATTTGCCTGGCCCGGAATGGGCAGAGTAACATTTGAAGCTATTTCATCCAAAGACTACCCGGTTTTAATGGCAGTTAATATGATTGCGGCAATTATGGTGATTTCAGGAAATTTAATTTCAGATATGCTTTATCGTTTTATTGATCCACGAATACGTATTCAATAATATGTCGATTTTTAAAATACAAAGTTTCCAGTTTTGGGTTGGTCTGTCTGTTCTGTGTTTGATTATTCTATTCATTAGTTTTTCATCATTTATTATTAAATATGACCCTGATGTACAAAATAATCCGGCTGAAAACCGTTTAAAAAAACCAAGTTGGAAGTTTTGCTTCGGAACAGATAAATTTGGTCGGGACGTTTTTTCCCGGGTTTTATATGGCGGAAGAATTTCTCTTCTCATCGCTGTAAGTGTCGTGCTATTTTCAGCAATTATTGGGAGCTTTTATGGCGCCATTTCAGGATATTTCGGAGGTTGGTTAGATCAAATCCTGATGAGATTTGTAGATTTATTATTATCTTTTCCAATAATTTTTTTAGCCATAACTTGCATGGCGCTTTTTGGCTCCGGCCATTTAATGTTGATCATTGTTCTTACATTAACAAGTTGGATGGATGTTGCTCGATTAGTGAGAGCCGAAGTACTTTCATTAAAACAACGTCCCTTTATTCTTAAGGCAAAAGGTGCCGGATTAAAAACTTCGCGGATCATTGGCAGACATTTAATGCCCAATGTTTTTTTGACTGTTTTTACTTTTTCCATCATCCGTATGGCTGACATTATCCTAATCGAATCAGCCTTAAGCTTTATTGGAATAGGAACGCAACCTCCGACCGCGAGCTGGGGTTCAATGATCAATGATGGAAAATCATATTTACCATTTGAATGGTGGATCACATTCTTCCCGGGAATTGCAATTTTGTGTACAACAATGAGTTTAAATTTTATTGGTCATGGTCTGAAAACATTACGTGAATGATCTTATCCCGCTTTTTTTACCATATTTTTAAAGGCAGCGGGATAACTTGAATTATTCTTACATTAAGGAATAAAAAAATAAAGTTTCAAATCTCATTTTTAGCTAATTTATTTTAATTATCATAACTATTCATGTTTTAATTTCTATTTAAAAATAATTCAAGTTATGGATGCATTACTTAAAATTCAATTATTAAAAACACAGTTTCATAAAAAACATGGCATTGTAAAAGCTGTTGATGGAGTTGATCTAAAAATCCACCAGGGAGAAACATTGTCATTAGTTGGTGAATCCGGTTGTGGCAAATCAATCACTGGGCTTTCTATCATGAAACTAGTACCGCCGCCAGGGCGCATAGTCGCCGGCTCGATTGAATTTAAGAAAAGAAACATCCTGAACCTATCAGAAAAACAAATGTCTAAAATTCGAGGGAAAGAGATCGGTTTGATTTTACAGGATCCATTATCAGCTTTGAATCCTGTGATAACAGTTGGTGAACAAATTTCTGAAGTTATTCGGACGCATTTTCCGGTGAATCGCAAGGAGGCGAAAAACCGCACACTCGATTTAATGGAAAAAGTACAATTGCCAAATGTCAGCAGCCTCTACGATTCATACCCGCATCAATTAAGCGGTGGTTTGAGACAGCGCGTGCTGATAGCCATTGCCCTGTCCTGCAGTCCATCACTTGTTATCGCAGATGAACCCACAACAGCGCTCGATGTTTCAATACAAAGCCAGATTTTGTCATTGTTAAAAAATCTAAAAAAAGAATTCCAAATATCTCTGCTTCTCATTACTCATGATTTTAGTGTTGTTGCAGAGATGGCAGATCGAGTGGCAGTTATGTATGCCGGTAAAATAGTTGAACAAGCTAACACTTTTGATATATTTACGAACCCGATTCATCCATATACAAAATCACTTTTAGATGCAATACCAAAATTAGATTTTTCAGGTAAGAAAAAAACCAAAACGATAGTGCCTTTAAAAGGAGCCGTTCCGGACATGATGAATCTGCCGGATGGATGTACATTTTATCCAAGATGTTCAATTGCTGATGAATCATGTCAGAAAAGTTATCCCAAAGGTTTTCTTTCTGATGGGGGAAAATTTGTATCATGTTTTAAAGCAAAATTGGCTTGAATTTTATTTCATTTTTTCAACTTTTTACATTAATTATTCATTAAAAATTTGTCTGAAGTAGTAGATTAACATCTACGAAATCTAACATTTTTCAAAAAAGGTAAATGGGTAATTAGTTTATTGGGTAATTGAGAATTCATAATCCTGATAATTTTTTTATTACCCAATTTCCTTATTACTAAATTACCTTTTAGAGATTGGAGAATTTATTTTATGAAGAACATTTTCAGCACATCGAATTTTCTCTTTAGTGCCGTAAAAAAGAATACTATTCTGAATAAAAAAATATTTTTTATTTTTCTGGGAATTTCTCTTTCTTTGATCTTAACAACCTCCTGTTCTGATAGTACTAAATCGCAATATGGGCAAACAGTTATTATCGGCATGAAAGGTGATTTTGATTCTTTTAATGAGCTTAATGCTTCAGATTCAGATGCACTTCAAGTCATAAATAATATGCTTTTTATGACATTAACAAAACTTAATGAGAATTTTAAAATTGTACCTTATCTTGCTTCATCCTGGGAGCTTACTGAACAAAATAAAGTTTTAACTTACTCCATTCGAAAAGATGTCTCGTGGACTGATGGAAATCCAACCACGGCTGAAGATGTACTTTTTACTTATAACATGGCAATAAGTCCTGAAGTTGCTTATCCTGCCGCAAGTCGTTTTGACATGACCGAACGAGTTGAAATAATTGATCCATATACAATTTGTTTTTATTTTAAAAAAGCTTACCCGGATGGGCTTTTTGATACCCAAATTCCAATTCTTCCCAAACATATTTTAGGAGAGATGCAACCAGGAAAAATTGCCCAGTCAGATTTTAATAGAAATCCGGTTGGGAATGGTCCGTTTAAATTGAGCGAATGGAAGGCAAATCAACATCTAATTTTTGAATATAATACAAATTTTGCTTTTGGCAGACCATTTCTTGATAAAGTAATTTTTTCCATTATTCCCGATGAATCCGTTTTGTTAACCAATTTAAAAACCGGCACAATAGATGTCATTCCGTTTTTGTCATCGCTCGATTTCCAAAATATCCAATCAGTAAGCACATTAAAAGGAATAAGATATGGCGGCAAAGGATACTCATTTTTAGCGTGGAATTGCGCCAATCCGCTTTTCACCAAAACAGTTAGACGCGCTTTATCTCATGCAATAGATAAAAAAGAAATCATCACAACATTAATGGAAGGATACGGCAAAGAGGCGAAAGGACCGTTGTTGCCTTTTGTTTGGGCTTATGATGAAGATTTAGAGAAAATACAATTCAGCCCGGATATGGCAAAAAGCTTGTTAAAAAACCAGGGGTGGGAAGATTCGGATGGAGATGGTTACCTTGATAAGGATAATAATATTTTTCAATTTGATATAAAAACAAATGCAGGAAATCAATTTAGAAAAGATGTTGCTGTGATGATACAAGCACAGTTGAAAAAAATAGGCGTTCAAACGAATGTTGACATTGTTGAATTTAACTTGCTTCTCGACCAGGTTTTTGGGAGTAAAGATTTTGATGTGCTCCTGTCCGGATGGGAAGCAGATTTCACTGTAAATCCAACAGATTTATTTCATTCTAACGCCATTACTGATGGATATAATTTTGTGTCCTATAAAAATGATAGGATTGACTTCTTATTGGAAAAAGGCAGGGCAACACCAGACCAAGTCGAAGCAAAACCTTACTGGAACGAGTTCCAAAAACTCATTTTAGAAGATAGTCCTTACACTTTCTTATTTAACAAAGATAAATTAGCCGGCTATAATAAAAAAATTAGCGGAGTTAAAATGGATGTTCGGGGTTTTCTTTCTCACATTCAAGAGTGGCGGATTCCCGAACAAAAATAGAAAATAAATTATGGAATAAGACAATGGAATTTCAAAACATTACAAACATGGGGGCGACAAAATTGAATTCTTTTAAAATACTATTTTTTGGTGATGCTAAGAAAAAGGCTCTTCTCGATGGCATAGATTGGCAACGGAAAGAATATGAACTTTTGATGACTGAAAAAGCTACTCACGCATTGGAAGTTGTATCAATTGCCAAACCTAAGGTCATTTTAATTGATTTTGATCAAAAAAATTTCAAAGCAACAAATTTTGTTAATCGACTTTCAAAAATAGCAAATGGAAGTACAATAATTGGACTTTCGGAAAAAAGCTATTTGGACGTTAATGATCAATATGAAGCTTTGGGAGTACGCCAGGTTTTGAATACAACCGACGACATGTATAAACTTCAACAGGAATTATCAAAAATAGTTGATAAAGAACTTGAGTTGTTACAAGGAGAAAACCTATACCAGCAACAAAAATCTAAATTTGATTTTCATAATATTATTGGGCAATGTCGTGAGTTACATTCTATTTTTAATATGATCACAAAAATTACTAAAAAGAAATGGATCACTGTGTTAATTTTGGGCGAAACAGGAACTGGAAAAGAATTAATCGCACGAGCGATTCATTACCAAAGTTCTAATCAATATCGACCTTTTGTGGAAATTAATTGCACCACTTTAACTGAGCATTTGCTTGAATCAGAACTTTTCGGACATGAGCGCGGCGCCTTTACTGATGCAAAAACTCAAAAAAAAGGACTCTTTGAAATTGCTAATAATGGCACTTTGTTTTTAGATGAAATTGGGGAGATTGCGCCCGTCATCCAATTAAAACTTTTAAAAGCTATTGAAGATAAAAAAGTCCGTCGCGTGGGTGGGACAAAAGATATTCATGTGAATACAAGAATAATTGCTGCTACAAACAAGAATTTACAAGAAGCCATAAAAGATAAAGTGTTCCGCAATGATCTCTATTATCGATTGAATGTCGCTACTATTCAGATACCACCTTTGCGTGATAGAGGTGATGATGTACTTATTTTAGCCCGTAAATTTTTAAAAGATTATGCCTTGGATTACGGCAGCCAACTAAAAACATTCAGTACTGAAGCTGAAGTTTTATTAAAGAGATACGATTGGCCCGGGAATATTCGAGAATTGAAGCATACCATTGAACGTATCGTGTTATTAGGTGAGGGTACAAAGATTACCAAAGAGAACCTTGATGAGGCGATAAAATCAGAAACACCGCTGATTATGTCAGGTGAAAAACATGTTGAAAGTATCAAAATTGATATACCAACAGAAGGAATTAGTTTAGATGCAGGAGAAAAACTCCTTGTTAAAGCCATGCTAGAAAAAACCGGGTGGAATAAACGAAAAACTTCTGAATTGCTTAATATTTCCAGACCTCGTCTTGATAGAAAAATAAAGAAATACAACCTGACTCAGAACAGATCCAAAGGATAGTTTTTTTTGCAAGATATTGTAAATGGTAACATTTTTTTACATTCTTCATAATTAGCAATATATACAGCAACGTTTTATTACTAGATTTTTGATCATTTTGATATGATTAAATTGCACTTAATTCATTTAATTTCATTTCGTTATAAGCTTTTTATTTGTAATCACTCTATGGCACGACATTTGCAAATAAAATAAATGCAACCAATTAAAAAAAACCGAAATACGAACACCTCAACTAATTATTAATCTTTACACATATCCGGTATTACGTAATTTTAGGCATTTTTTTTATAATTGAACATTTCTAATGTCTTTAATAAATAAATAGAAAAATTCAACCTACTAACTGACTTGAGGGGAGTTTCATTATGAAGATGTCAAAGAACACATTAAGCTCAATCTTAGTCTTTTTCTGCATTTTGACTATTGTATTTTCCTTTAACAGTTGCTCCAAAGATTTCTTTCCAAGAGCGCCGGAAGACGATTTAGTCACTGATGAGCTACAAAAACCAACTGGAATCGAAGAAGACGATTCACAAATTATTTCTTTTGGAGATGTTATTCCGTCACTGAAAAAAGTGGTAACCGTTAACAAAAAAATAAATGCTAACAAAGGTGGCAGTCTTTCTTTGGAACATGAGATAAAAACGAGAACTGGGAAGGTTGAAGTAGAAATGATGCTTACCATCAAGCCAAATGCTCTATCAAAAAACACCAAAATAAAGATGCGTCTTGACACGAAGAAAGCAATATTCATTTTTAATCCCGACGGCACACAATTTTCCACACCAGCAATTTTTGATGTAAAAGTTTCTGGTTTGAAATTGACCAGCAGTACTGGCAGAAAAATTGATATTTATTATTATAACGAGGATACTGGTGAGTGGGAAAAAGTGAAACGAGAGGCAGTCATTGTGGATGATACCCGCGGTTTGATAATAGTAAAAGGTGCTCAATTGCCACACTTCTCCAGGTATGCACTTAGTAAATAAAATGCCATTAATTTTAAGCTTTGGTACAAATATATTATGACTATCACATACACCTACAGGTTATAGCACCACAAGTTAAGTCTTCGTCTTTAATGTGAAAAAATTATTAATTAAACACTGGAACACCTGAAATTCACCAAATTAAATTATTGTTTTTCAAATGGCTTTTTCAGCATACTTCTGTGTTTAATTTTGCAATTTGTTCCGCTGGGAGGTAAAAAAATTATGATTACTGATAAAACAATGGAAAATTCTATTTGGAATTCAGTAAATAATTATCTAATTGAAGCTCGCCCTGATGAGAGAGGATGGGAGGGTACATTCGAAAGCCTAAAATCCATGATCTTTAAAAGTGTTGAAGAAGATGAAAGAGAGATTCAACAAAAAGTCAAGTATTTTGAACAATCCATAGAAGATTTAAAAAACCGTTTTTCATCAAATTT
>JADHVV010000219.1 GCA_016783825.1 Candidatus Zhuqueibacterota bacterium
AAAAAGGAAGTTAGCCAAAGGCAAAAAAAGGTTAGCCAGAATTGATGCGCAAATGGAGAAAGTTATCAACAAGATCACTAAAATTGATAAGAAGATCAAAAATGTTGAATCGGGTGGATTAATCTGGCAGCAGCCTCTGAAAGACACATACTCAATGATACTTACCGGGAATGCGCTGATCATTGGTGGAAATGGGAGGGTTGATGTATTTGACAGAAATAGTGGAAAGTTGTTGTGGTCGGGCAACGTGAATGGAAAAGCTTACAGTCTAACTGTTGCAAATGGGAATTTGCTTGTCAGCACAGACAAGGGAATAATTCATTGTTTTAAAAATGTAAATCAATCAAAAACGAAAATCATTAATCCGGAAAAAGAGAAAAACCCATATCCCAAAGATGAGCTCACAAAAGTATATTCTTCTGCGGCAAAACAGATCATTAAAGAGACCGGCATTAAAAAAGGTTACTGTCTCGTACTGGGATGTGGGATTGGAAGGTTAATGTACGAGCTTGCTAAAAGAACAGATTTAAAAATTATCGGAATTGATGATAATGAAAATAAAGTATTGGCTGCTCGCAAAGCTTTGGATAAAGCCGGAGTTTATGGTGTGCAGGCGAGTGTTCACTACGGATCATTAACTAAATTGCCCTTTTCTGATTACGTAGCAAACCTAATTGTTTCGGATGAAGTGCTTATTTCGGATGATATTTCAACACCTGCCGATGAGGTGTTTCGCATTGTTAAACCTTACGGCGGTGTCGTTTATATTATTAAAAAGGACAATAAAAATCAGTTGTTGGAAAAATGGGTGGCTAATTCCTCTCAAAGCGGTTGGAAAATAATTAATAAAAAATTTGACGGAGTTAAATTACAACGTGGCGGCGTAAACGGAAGTGGTGAATGGACACATTTATACGCTGATGCTGCTAATACGTCATGCAGCCAGGATTCACTTCGATCTCCAATGCAAATCCAATGGTTTGGCAGACCCGGACCGCGAAGAATAATTAACCGCCATAGCCGTCCCATGTCTTCGCTTTTCAAAAATGGCAGGATTTTTATTCCAGCAGACAATCGAATTATTTCAGTTGACGCTTACAACGGAACCTTGCTCTGGGAATTAGAAGTGCCAAATTCCAGGATTCTTGGTGCAATGAAAGATGCCGGTCACATGGCATTGACCGACAATTATATTTACATAGCAGCCGAAAAACAATGTAAAGCGGTGGACATTAAAAGGGGGGAAGTCGCTTTTAAATTGAAAGCGCCGCAATTAATCAAAGGGCAGAAGCGAAATTGGGGATATTTGGCTGCTGTAAAAGATCAGGTTATTGGTTCCGGGAAAAAACAGGGCGCTTCCTTTTTTAAGTTAGGCAAATTCAATAGTGAATTTTTGGAAGGCGATTTCCGGTTGATGATCACCAGCGATTATCTTTTCTCGTTGAATCGCGTTAGCGGTAAAAAAATGTGGACTTATCAACACGGAGTAATA
This sequence comes from Candidatus Zhuqueibacterota bacterium, assembly GCA_016783825.1. Lineage (GTDB taxonomy): Bacteria > Zhuqueibacterota > Zhuqueibacteria > Thermofontimicrobiales > Thermofontimicrobiaceae > Nigeripontimicrobium. The sequence continues at coordinate 1,493 of JADHVV010000219.1, forward strand.
TTAAATAGTACGGTAGCCATTGGCGATGGATTTGTTTATTTTGTTGAGAGCCGCAATAAAAAAGCTTTAAATGATGAAGATGGAAGAATGCAGGTGGATCATTTTTGCAAAGGTGAAGCTTACATTGTGAAACTCAAATTAGATACCGGGGAAAAAGTATGGGAAAAAGGATTCCACTTCCCGTTTGATCAAATCATGTTCCTCTCTTATGCGGATAATAAAGTTTTGGTGACCGGGTCATATAATAAAGGGAAACATGTTCATTATGGCTTGTTTGCTTTTCAATCAGAAACAGGTAAAATGAAGTGGAAAAACAGTTTTCGGGGAGGAGATACCAGGTGGCAAACAGATAAAGGAAAAGCTACGACCGGGGGCGAGCATGGAGAACAATGGCAGCATCCGGTGATAATTGGAGATACAATTTACCTGCCGCCCTATGATTTTAATCTACATACAGGTGAAAAAGGAACGTATTATTTTACCCGAGGTGGTCACGGATGTGGCGGATTATCAGGATCAGCCAATTACATGTTTGCCAGGGGAAGTAATCCGCGTATTTATCAATTAACTGATGAAGCTGAAAGTGGCGCTCCGTTAACCAAAGTGAATAGACCGGGTTGCTGGATAAATATTATTCCTGCTGGGGGACTGGTTATGATTCCTGAATCCAGTTCCGGGTGTACCTGTAATTATCCGATACAAACTTCGTTTGTTTTTGTGCCGAAGAAAGAAAATTAGCATCTGTCAATTTGTGGGGATGCTGGAGAAAGGAATAATGGATTGTTGGAGTAATGGAGTGCTGGAAGCATCATTGTTACAAAACTCCAGCATTCCATTAAACCTTGTTTTCTAAACCTGCAAATTGGATGAGCGAACTAGAAAATATGTAACCGTTCAGCCATTCGTTGAATTGATGTCATTCTGACCGAGGGTGGGGGACGGTGATGTTGGGAAGTGAAGAATCTCGTAAAATAAAAGAAAATTGTACAATAAAAGTCGAGATTCTTCGGTCGCAAGCTCCCTCAGAATGACATTTATAAATACGCTGAACGATTACGAAAATATATTTTTTTGTTTGAAATTCGTATTATAATATCTGAAATATCTTTTTAAAGTTCCTATAAAAATAAATAAGATATATACTTTATTCCACTTCGAGAAGAGCAAATGAATACCTATCATTGGCAAAATGAAATAAAAACATGGGTTGAAAATAAAAGAATTAATAATGTATTTGGAAATAACCTGATTGATTTTTTCCATAATGCTTTCAATAATACAAGGATTCCAGATAAATCATATTTTGGTTCTACAGATAGTAGTATTAGTATATTGGTCGGTGGAATTTACTTGGCTGCAAATGTTTATTCTGGAAATGATAAGGGAATTTGGTTGCTACTTGACAGAGAATTATCATCTATTCAAGGGATAGAATATAAACCTGTATTATCAACAAAAACATCAAATATAAAATTGACATGGCTGCATATTCATAATTTAGAAAATCTTTCTTTAATTAATCAAAATCCAGATATTTGGTTTAGTTTTAGTCTTGCATCATATAAAGTTTTAGAAACACCTAAAGGCTATTCAACAAGAAAAGATTTAATTAAGAACAAAAGACTTTTAAACTCATTCTGGAAACAAAAGGCAGAACCAATTGATTTCACCCTACTCAATAACAATTTAGAGAATAATGTATCATCTTCAAGATTGTTGTCAAAAGAGCAAAGATTAGAACGGCTTAAAAATGCTAAATCAAAACCTGATAGGATAGAAACCAGAACAAGTGGATTTATCAGAAATTATGATGTGATTGCTGAAGTTTTAGAAAGGGCAAATGGGATTTGTGAAGTATGTAGAAACCCCGCTCCATTCAATCGTGATAGTGATAACTCACCATATTTGGAAGTCCATCATAAAATACCATTATCAAAATCTGGAGCAGATACTGTAAACAATGCTATTGCATTATGCCCAAACTGTCACAGACATGCACATTTTGGAGAAAAAACTTTCATAATTGATGGATAACCTAGCGCACTAAAGTGCAGGCGAAGGCTGAGGCGAAGGCGAAGGAAAAAAAAGAATATCCTTGAATCTTATACCTTGCTTCGCCTTTGCCTTCGCCTCAGCCTTTTCGGTATGAAAGTTAATTGATCTGGGTTAGAAATTCTTTTGCACAAAAAACGAAGATTTGACTTGTAATACTATAAATAACAATTAACCTCCAAGGAACAAAAACATGAGCGTTTTAGTAGTCGGTTCAGTTGCTTTAGACAGTGTAGAAACTCCGTACGGAAAAATTGATGATGCGCTTGGCGGTTCAGCAACATTTTTTAGCGCTGCTGCAAGCCAATTTACAGATGTGAATGTTGTCGCAGTAGTCGGGGATGATTTTCCGCATGAGCAATTGGATTTTTTGAAAAATCGAAAAGTTAATTTTGATGGATTGATAAAAAAACCGGGCAAAACATTTCGCTGGGGTGGCAAATATCATTTGGATATGAACCACCGGGAAACACTGTTCACTCATTTGAATGTGTTCGAAGATTTCGATCCGGAACTGCCCGATCATTACAAAGAGACTCCCTACCTGTTTTTAGCAAACATTCAACCTGAACTTCAGTTGAAAGTATTGCAGCAAATGAAACGCCCCCAGTTAGTCATATTGGATACAATGAATTTTTGGATTGAGGGCACACCTGATGCGCTGCGGAAAGTTTTGAAACATGTCAACATTCTCATAATAAATGATTCCGAGGCAAAGGAATTATCCGGGGAAACAAATATATTCACTGGCGCCAAAAAAATCCAGGAAATGGGCCCAAAAATCCTGGTTATTAAAAAAGGAGAACATGGCGCTGTTATGATAGACAACGGAGAATATTTTTTCGCGCCGGCTTACCCGGTAAAAGACCTTAAAGATCCAACCGGCGCCGGGGACACTTTTGCTGGCGGATTTGTCGGCTATTTAGCTAAAAGTGCTTATGTCTGCCAAAAAAATCTTCGCCGAGCAATCATTTACGGCAGCACATTGGCATCATTTTGTTGTGAAAAATTCAGTCTCAACAGGCTCGAAGAAATCAATAAAGATGATATTGAAAAAAGATATCTTGAGTTTTTGGAAATGATGAAAGTTGAGTAAGGTAATTGGGTAATTAGGTAACTGGGTAATTAGTATCTAAACAGTGAACTTCTTGCACATTAGGCCAAAAAATTCTGAATTAAAAAAAAGAGCGTTTGGAAGGTAATTTGGTAATAAGGAAATTAGGTAATAAAAAATAGATCAGTATTTTGAATTCCCAATTTCCCAATAAACTAATTACCCAGTTACCTCATTGGCTCTGGCTTGTCCAGGTTAGGTAATTGAATCATTAAATAATTAGGGATTTTATTACAATATTACCTTATTCCCCCATTACCTTGTTACCCTATTACCAAATTACCACATTACATTGTTACCAAATAATCCAGAGAATGCTTATGAATATAAAAACAGATTACATCCCAATCTCAACAAAGGGTTTCACAGATATTATTGACATTACCCACGAGGTTGCTGATTCAATTAAAAAATCGGAAATAAAAAATGGCACTGTTACTGTTTTTGTTTCCGGGTCTACAGCCGGTATCACAACGATTGAATATGAACCTGGACTTCTCAAAGACCTGCCGGAAGCATTTGAAAAACTTGCCCCACAAAATAAACGCTACTTTCATGATGATACCTGGCATGATGGCAATGGTTTTTCCCACGTTCGCGCAGCAATGTTAGGTTGTTCACTGACCGTACCTTTTAAAGACTCACGACTTTTATTGGGGACGTGGCAGCAGATCGTGGTGATTGATTTTGACAATCGATCACGGCGGCGGGAAGTTGTGGTGCAGATTATGGGAGAGTGAACTGATGTCGTTCGTTAAAACATCGGTATTAACAAGAGAAATTCCAAAATTCATCCCGCTACTGCGGGACCAAATAAATTCCAAATCTCAAGCTCCAAAAAAAATTGGGAATCTTGAAAAAGAATTTAAATTATTGCTTTTAATTCTACTTCGTCGGATTAAAAAAAAAGTAACGAACATGTGTCATTCCGGCATGCCTTTTAGCCGGAATCTCCTGTATAATATATTGAGATTCCGGTATTCCGCTTCGCTTCAACCGGAATGACAAGCGAAGAGCGATAATGTCACAAAGTAGAATTAATTTTTAGATTTAGTAAAATTCAAATATGAGTAAATATGAAATAATAATTTTCTGGAGTGATGAAGATAAATCCTATATTGTAGATGTTCCGGAACTCCCCGGGTGTATGGCTCATGGAGATTCTTATGAAACTTCACTTGCAAACGCTAAAGATGCCATCGATCATTGGATAGAAACTGCCAAAGAATTTGGTGATCCGATACCAAAACCAAAAGGTCAACGTTTAGTTTACGCATAGCTATGAAAATCCAATTAAATATTTTAATGATATATTTTAAATCCATTAAATATCCTACTTCATGATCAATATCAGCAACATATCCTACTCTTACGACACGAATCAGAAAAAACCCATCAAAGCCCTCGATGAAATAAATCTACAATTCCGCGAAGGTGAATTCATCGCTCTCATGGGACACAACAGCAGCGGTAAAACAACATTAGCCCGAACTTTGAACGGCTTGATTCAACCGCAGTCCGGTGAAGTGTCAATTGATGAACTTTCTACAACAAATCCACAAGATATTATACCCATCCGGCGAAAAGTCGGCATGGTATTCCAGAACCCGGACAATCAAATAATAACAACCTCAGTTGAGCGGGAAGTTGCTTTTGGACTGGAAAACCTGGGTGTTAAAACTGAAATGATGCATCAAGTAGTAACTGCAATTTTAGAACGATTTAATCTTACAAAATACCGCAAACATCCCCCCCACCTCCTATCCGGCGGTGAAAAGCAGCGGTTAGCATTAGCCTCTGTTTTAGCCATGAATCCGAAATATTTAGTTTTGGATGAACCCACTTCCATGTTAGATCCGCAGGGAAGACACGACCTTTTAAACTTATTGGCAGAAATTAAAGCAGACAATGCCGAGAAAAAAACCACCGACCAGATTACCATTATCTTTATCACACAATTCCCCGAAGAAGCGCTTTATGCCGACCGGTTAATTGTGATGGAAAAAGGTAAAGTTGTGTTCGATGAAACACCGGAAATCGTCTTCCAAAATATTGCCCAGTTGAAAAAAATTGGATTGGAAGCGCCGGTTGAGTATGAGATTTTGCCATTGCTGGTGGAGAAAGGATTTGGGGTAGAGGTTTTGGACAAATTTCGATGATTCACTTTGCAAACCCTACATTTGAGAAAAATTTCACACATTATTGCATTTTTAGAAAACTTTGCAAATAGAAATATTCCTTGATTTTTGTTTTATATTTTAATATTATACTACTATCCAAAACATTTTTATTGTGGAGAATCAGCCATGAATGTATTAGAAACAGAAAAAACAAAATCAATACCAACTTTTGAAGAATATTCAAATGTGTGG
>JADHVV010000220.1 GCA_016783825.1 Candidatus Zhuqueibacterota bacterium
TTTTTCCCATATTCTTTTAAATCGCTGTGAACTAAAACACTATTTGAATTATCTAAAATTACAGCGTATTTTATTGGCCAATTCTCTTCCATAATTTGCAGAATATAATTTTCCAAAAGTTCTTCTTCATTCAAAAATCCAACTTCTTTATATAAAAAAATATTTGTAACCGGGATGGAAAGTGATTTAACAAGCGTTGTACTCTCACTCTTTACCTTGTCCATTAACAACCGTTTTTCCCTCAAAATAGTGAACATTCCTATCACTACCATTATAACAAATATCAATAATGTGGTAAATGTAATGAACTTAATTTTCAAAGTCCATTTTAAGCGAAATTTTGATTTTTTATTTGGTTTATAATTTTGAGACACGGTTTATATTAACCTAGATTTTGTAATTGTTCACCTAATATCAAGGATAGAATGAGATCGCCATTTTGAAAACGAAAATTTAAATCCAACGGATAGAAACAATCCAACAGATAAAAAGAATGAATATATTTAATTTTACATTGTCTTTGTCGGATGCAAATTTCTTTTTGTGCAAATTTGTCAAGTTTTATGTTAAACTCATTTTGTCGTTTGTTTTAATAATAAAATACCATCCGTTGGGTTGTTTCTATCCGTTGGTTTCTCATTTATTGGAATTGTTCAATCTTATGTTCATTAACATCAGGTGAACGGTTACTATATTTTTACAATTTTTCCTGAACTGCAAGCCATTCAATCAACTCCCGAATCGGATCATAATCAGCATCTTTTGCTTCAACAAATCCATGGCGAAACTCGGCATCCCAGGTTTTCATTAATTCTTTTTGGTCAGGATTATTTGGATCTAACTTTAATAATGCCTCTTTTACCTGGTTAACCATAGCTTTGTCAGAAGTTGCGCCAATAGCAATTGGGACGCTGGGGATATTATCGGAAGTATAAATGAAACGCAGACCCTTCTCTTTATTTTTGTAAGCAATAATATCTTTAACTGCGCCTGCATCGTATTCGCCCCGGAGAACCGCTCTAACTACAGAATTGTGGTGTTCTATATTAACATACCCGGATAGATCTTTTAAATAAACACCTGATTGATACATCGCTTTTTTAGGAATTAAAAAACCGGCGGTTGCTTTTTTTGAAGCAAAGACAAATTTCTTCCCCTTCAAATCTTTCAGTGTTTTGATGGGGCTATCATCCCGAACGATAATTATCCCTTTAAAAAAAGGCTTGCCCTCTGAATTGAGCGGTTTCAAAATACAGTGCGCCCCAAATGTTTTATTTGCTTCAATATATGAACAAGTGCCCAGAGAAGCAATTTGCACCGAATCAGTTTTCAGGAAATTCAACGCTTCGGAATATGTTTTGCTCAATTTCAATTCAAAACAATAATCTGTTTCTTCAGTCAGGTAATCCATTATGGGTTGATAGCCCTGGTAGATCAATCTAGGACTATACCGGGCAACAACGCCAAATTTTATTACTGTCTTTTTATTTATACCGGGTTTTTGTAAGTTTGAAAAGTTAACCTGGTTTTCAGGTTGGTTGCCACAAAAAACTAAAATTAAAAAAAAGAAATTAAATACAAACTTTATTTTCATGACCTTCCTTTCTGCTGACAATTTGATTAAGAAAATATACAAAACTGTATTCCTTTAAGCAAGATTTTTATTTACGGATAAGGTAATGCCTCAGTTACATGTGGAAATAAGATGGAGACCACCTAACATTTGAAAAGGTGATCTCCATCTTTGACACTACTCGCTTATTTATGTGATAAAACTCACAACAACTCTAGCCATAATTACTTACTTTTATCATTGAATTCACCACACCTGCTTAATCAAATTATTATTATTTAGTTAAGCACGATAAATATTGTCTTAAGAAGAAAAATCCTTGACAATGTGTATTTTTTTATATATATTTGTCAAATAATAAATTAATTCTATTAATTACTTTTCAGGAGGCAACATTATGAAAAAATTAGGATTAGTATCACTATTCGTTTTATTGACGGCAACAATATCTTTCGCTCAAGCAGATATTGGTTTTAAAGCAGTTGGCGGTAAAGTTAGTTTTGTAATGCCCGAAGATCCGATTGAAAGCACAATTGGTTTTGGTGCCGTGGCTGATTTAGGGACGATTACCGATGCAATTCATCTTGACGCATTTGCTGAATACTGGGGCAAAAGTTATGATGTAGGTCATTATGAATGGTCTTACTCTATTATCACTATTGGAGCAACAGCAAAATATTACTTTGAAATGGACTCACAATTTAAACCTTATGCAGGAGGTGGATTAGGTCTTATTATTAGTAGCGTCAAATCAGATTATTCCGGAGAATATAGCCAATATGTTACAAATATTTCTGATTCTGATACAGACATCGACTTTCATATCTGTGGAGGCGCCGAATATGAACTTTCTGATACAATGGTCGGATTTGCTGAAGCTAAATATTCTCTCGGTGGAATTGACACTTTTATCATTTCTGGTGGAGTTTTATTTAAATTAGGACAATAATTTTACAAATATCTAAATATATTTAAATAAATTATTTTTAATAAAAAAGGCTTTGAAAATTCAAAGCCTTTTTTATTTATATTATGTTGAATGGTGTTTACTCACAATAAGGTGGTTTTAAGATTTGTGGAAATATCAAATCCCTTTCAGGATTCTGAACCCTAAAAGGGCGTATCCGAAACTTTGCTACCGGACACTTTTTCTAAAATGACAATTTTCGAAGTTTTGTCATGCCCGAATGCTTCTATCGGCCATCCATTTGATTAATATTTAGGAGATTCCCGCTAAAAACATGCGGGAATGACAGCGCGTCCCTATATAATTTAAAAAGTGTCCGGTAGTGAATCCGAAACTAACTTTGTTTCTGATATATAGTAATTTTACATTTTTTTTGTTCGATATTCAGTGTTTGGTGTTCAATATTCGATATTTAAAAACTAAAACGCTGAATATCGAACAACGAATTATAAATAACGAACCGGGACTTTTCATGACTCCAATTAAATTCTCATAATTCAGAAAATATAATTACTGCGTTACATACCCCAACACCCGGTAATTAAATTCATAAGCCAGGTAATTACTCCATTCCGTGTCAAGAATGGTTTTATACCGAGTTCCATCGATCGGGCCTATTGGTTTGCCATAGGAATAAAACCAGTTAATTATTGGTCTGCCGGTGAAACCAAGTGCGATCCAATAGCGCCCCGGGGAGACTTTTGGCTTTTCATTACTGAAGTCAAAATCCACCCAGTCATAACCTGGCTTGAATTTTATCTGATCTATTGACATCATTTCACTCGTTGCAACTGTGGCGCCTGGTAAACCGTTTTCATCCTTTAAAAGTTCTAACCACAGAAACCCGGTTCCGCCAAATTTATGGAGCACCAGTCCAACTTTTCGTACATCCATTGGTTTGTTCAAAATAAAAACCTGGGCATACTGGGATTGCTCTGTTACATATTCTGCGGTTTCGACCAAAAAATTCTTTTTCATTTCATAACCGCCGCTTTCAGTCTTTTGGGCGGGCCCTCGTTTGGCGAGAAAATCAACATTTTTGGGGAATTCCAGGTTACCGAACATAAATGGTTTTTGATAGATGAGTTTTTTTAATTGCTCTTTTGGTATTCTTTTCGGTGGTTCAGGTTTTTTCACAACCGGGACTTCACGAAAAGTTGCTTGCACTACAGGAGTGAATAAAAATTTTCGCGGCCCGTAACTTTGTTTTTTGGCGGCTAACGTCACATTGTCGGCAACAAAAGCTGCCTCTATTGATTCTTCAAAACTCGGAGTTGCCAGTGCGCCCTTAACCTGTGTCCAGCGAATAAGTCCATCTTGTGCTGTTTCTTCATTGTCCACTCCAATTTCAACACGAATGAAACGATTGCTGACGAATAATTGCGTCTGCTGCGGATCAAAAGGTACCCAGCCTAAATCAGGAAAATATACCTCAATCCATGAATGGCGACCTTCTGCCATTTTTAAGGTTAATTTTCTCCCGCCCATATCGATGGAATAAGGCTGTTTCAGAGTAATGCCATTAACGATCCGGGAAGGAATGCCCACTGCACGCATCAGCGCAGAAGCCAGGTGTGAATAATTTTGGCAATTTCCTTTTCCGGTTTTAAAGGAATACATGGCGCCGTATTCCTTTGGCGTTAAAACGTAATTCATGTGATCGATCACCCAGGTTAAAATCCGTTGCACTGCATCAAATTCAGTTTTCGCCCCGCCGGTCAATTCCTTTGCTTTTGCGATAATCGCAGCACTGGTTGATGGCACCTGTTTGGTCGCAGTAAGATATGGTTTGACATCCTGCGGTACATTTGTAAATGGAAAAGGAGTTTTTGTCTCCAATTTTTTTAAAACTGTTTTATTGAAAGCTGTGAAAGAGATGACAGTTTTTATTGCGGACTGCGGTTTCTTCCACGACAGCTTAATGACTTTATTTCCCCGTTTATCAATGAACTCCTCTTTCCCGGCAGGTTGAGGCGAGTATTGAAAATTTAGGTTCGTGATCGTCTGGTTATAGGTGGGAGAATTGTAAGTTGCCGGAATAACGTAACTCAAGTATAGCGTATGAATTGCCGGTTTTGGTACTACTGTTTGAACCATTTTATAATTAATCCGTGATTCCTGCCCGCCATTTAACAGGTAATTTTCAGCGTTGGAACTGGCAACATAAAATAAAACAGGCAGCAAAATTAATAATTTTTTCATGATAACTCCACTTTTAATTTTTAGTATCTTTTTGCAATTAACAGACTTCCAAATCATAAAGAATGTTTTTTAAACTAATTAAATAATTTGACTTTGTCAAGATATTTTTAAATTATTAGGAAAACTTTATCCCGATGAAACCAAGCTTAATAGTAACCGATCACAGGTTTTAAATTCCTATTAAAAATTTGTCCATCCGCCAGCCGGCGGAAACACGCCACAGAAAAAAGAATTTTATCGTTTTTTCTGGGGAGATTTAACATATTTTGTGTCTGTGATTGGTTACGCTTAATTCTGCTTTATTAGATTAGCTTTTAAGTTCTCAAAATAATAAAATAATTAATGAAATAATGTCATTCCGGTAATTTTTAAGCCGGAATCTCCTTTGTTTTCTGATGAGATTCCCGCTAAAAACGTGCGGGAATGACAAATGATTCGAATCTGACAAAGTAGAATTAATGTCCAATAATTTATTTAAAAACAATTCTTGACATTCTGGTTAGAATTTTCTATTTTAATATATGATACCCACCAAAGAATAATCTTTTATTACTTTCAAAAAGGTTTTTCAGATGAAGCAAATTACAGTCTGCATTTTATATCTTTCTCTTTGTTTAAACTGTTCACGTCCACCAGAACCGATAATCCGCAATGAACCTGATTATGAGAAACAAAGATTAAAATTATTAGATGAAATTCAACGATCTGTTTTAAGGATTAGTTGTTCAGCCTATTATGATAACTTTTATTATACTAAACCACAAAAAAATTCGGATGCAGTTGAATTGGAAAAGCTGTTAATTAAAAAGGAATCAACAACAAATTCAGTGGCTGGTTCGGGATTAATTATTTTTCAAAGTCAACGTAAAAATCTTTTGCTAACCTGCTATCATTTGTTCGATTTTCAGGATACAGTAAAAACTTATTATTCAAACAGAAGAGGCATACCAACCAAATATTTGCTTTCATTATCAATTAAAAAGAGCCAGGCTGTGTACATTACGCATAAGAATGGAAGAAGAACCGTGGCGCCACTTGTTGCATTCGATAAAAAAAATGACCTGGCGTTGTTAGAGACTGAAACAATAGAAAACTTGTTACTCGAAAAATCATTCAATGGTACGTTTGGAAATAAAAGAGAAATAAAATTTGGAAAGGAGATATATTTAATTGGTTTTCCAAAAGGATTTTTGTGTGTAACCAGAGGATTAGTCAGTCCTTCACCTTATAAAAACAAATTTATGGTAGATGCACCTTTTAACAGGGGATTTTCCGGGGGCGCAGTAATATCCATTGATGAACGGCGTGGCGTGTGCAAATATATTGGAATGGCAAATTCAATTGCTTACGATTCACAACTGATTCTAACCCCGGAAGAAGAATCAGTTAATTTAAAGTATTTTGAAAACATGCCTTATACGAATGATGTGTATATTAAAGAATTAAAATTAGTTAATGTGGGACTTACATTTGCAATCAGGGGCGACCTGGTAACGAGTTTTCTGAATAAAGAAAAGGAGAATTTGCGGCTAAAAGGATATTATTTGTCGGATGAATTTAATGAATGATCTTGTATTACCTGTGTAATTGGATGATGTGTAAAGATGCTGGAGCAGAATTAGAGTAATTTCATAATTGCAGCCAATATTGCAACACCGGCAGCCATTATAGTACCAAGCCTGAGCGTGAGATCATGTTTTAAATGTATTTCCATCTCTTTCATATCTCGTTTGAGTGAGTTTTCCATCTCTTTCATATCTCGTTTTAGTGAAAGAATGTCCTTTTTAGATGCTAATCGTTCATTAATTATTTGTGCTAATGTTTCAACTTGAACGTCAGCCTGGTCTTCAGTAAATCCCACCTTTTTCAGCTTTTTTGCATAAGCCAGTGTATCAAAAGCCAATGTATCTATCATGATTTATCTCCATAATTCTTTTTACCCGTATTGTATAAAAAATATGTACATTTTTCGTGAAAATGTCAAGGAGTTTTTCCCAAAGTTACAAATTCAAAAACAACCGTAACAAAAATTTTTATTCTTTTAATAATTTAAATTATCATTGCATTTTTCATCAAATTTTATTATTATTTATCTAATTGTGCAAGAATTTTAATGAGTTTATTTGTAAACGAAGAAAGGTCACTACATGAAAGCTTTAATCACCAGCGGTGGGAAAGGAACCCGTCTGAGACCACTTACGCACACGCAAAATAAACATCTTATTCCCATTGCAAACAAACCGATTTTATACAATGCCATTGAAATTGCTGTTGA